>DUOR01000117.1 GCA_012838715.1 Actinomycetales bacterium | reverse complement strand
CGGCGAGCTCGTGCTCGTTGACGATGAGGACGTCGACCAGTTCGAGCAGCCCCTCCGGCACCTCGCGGATGGGCGAGAGGTTGAACACGACGGGCACGCCGGCGTCGTGGGCGATGCGGGCGGCCTCGACCACCGCGTCGCCGGACACTTCGAGGCACAGGCCCAGCGCACGGGCGCCGTCGAAGGCGGACGCCCGCTCCCGCACGAACCCCGCGTCGACGGTGCCGTTGGCGCCGGGCGAGATGACGATGCAGTTCTCCGCCTCGTCGTCGACCAGGATCATCGCCGTGCCGGTGGACACGTCGCGTTCGGCCATCAGGTTCACGTCGACGCCCGCGTCCTTCAGCGCGCTGCGCAGCACGTCGCCGTTGGGGTCGGCGCCGATCGCGCCGAGGAACGTCGCGGGCACACCGAGCCTGGCGACGGTCGCCGCCTGGTTGGCGGACTTCCCGCCCGGCCGGATGATGAGGTCGCCGCCCGCGATGGTTTCGCCGGGCTTCGGCAGCTCGGCCACCCGTACCGTCAGGTCGGCGTTCGCGGAGCCCGCGACGCAGACCCGCCCGGGGGACGCGATCATCCGGTCGAGCAGGGCGACGATGGTCGCCGGGTCGATGCCGGTCGCCGGATCAATGCCCGCGACCGGGTCAGCGGCAGCCGCCGGGTCAGCGGCACCGGACTTGAATTCGTTCGGCGCGCTCACTTCGCCTCCTCCATTTCTTCCTCGTCGAGGGTGCCGGATTCGGTGGAGCGGCCCCAGCCGTCGGCGTACACCTTCGGCCGGACGGCGAAGAACCACAACAGGCCAACGACGGCGACCACGCCGACGAAGCTGAACAGCGTCGAGTAGCTGGCCGCCGCGCCGTCGGAAACGCCCGGCATGCCCAGCCCGGAGAAGGCGGTCTGGGCCATCCACGGGCCGATGAGGGCGATGCCGATGGACGGCGACACGTTCATCATCAGGTCGTTCACGCCGACGGCGCGGCCCGACTCGGACACGTCGACGGTGCCCATGACGGTGTCGACCACCGGTGCGTAGGCCATGCCCAGGCCGGCGAAGAACACGACCGCGGAAATGCCCAGCGCGACGATGCCCATCTCGAGGGTGAACGCCGCGAGGAACGCGCCGCCGGCGAGCAGGCCGCCCGCCAGCAGGATGCCCGGGCCGCGACCGATCTTGCCGACGATGGCGCCGGACGAAACACCCATGATGGTGGCCGCCAGGTAACCCCACAGCAGCACGAAGGCCATGTCGCGGGCGGGCATGCCGTAGAGGGTGCCCGCCGTCGAGTTGAACAGCGGGGTCATGGCGAAGTTGCCGAAGTAGAACAGGAAGATCAGCATCACGGCCATGAGGTACTGCCCGTTGGCGAAGAACGCCGGGGTGACGAACGGGCGGCGGGCCTTGTTGATGTACAGCACGAACAGCACGGCCAGCACGACGAACGCCACGATGAACCACCAGTTCATGGTGTTGAAGAACAGAACCAGGCCGGCGATGGTGACGCCCGCGAGCAGGAAGCCAGGGACGTCGACGTGCGCGCCCTCGCGGGAGGAGTCCGGCAGGTTCTTCAGCAGCGTCGGGATGAACACCACCGACGCCAGCGCGATGGCGAAGAGGTAGACCCAGTTGACCTCCAGCAGGAAGCCGCCCGCCAGCACGCCGATGGCCGTCGACAGCTGGTACAACGCCGTGAACACGCCGAAGTAGATGACCTTCTTCGGCCCCGGCACGTACTTCGTGGCCACCACCAGGTACACCGAACCGGACACCTGCAGGCCCGCGGTCTGGATGGCGCGCGCGACGATGATGGTCCAGATGTTGCCCGACAGGAACAGGCCCATCAGCGAACCGACGACGATGAGCGCCATGCCCACCATCATCATCTTCCGCAGCGACACGAAGTCGCCCAGCGAACCGTAGATGACGGCGACGATGCCCAGCACGATGCCGGGGATGGCGGTGATGAGCGAGGCCTTCTCCGGGGCGCCGACCTCCGCACCGATCTGCTCGAAGACGAGGTTGAACGCCTGGAGGCTGAGGATGGAGAAGATGAAGATGATGGCGAGCGCCGGCATCGCGCGCAGTGCGCGGCGCTGGACTTCTTCGGCCGCGCCCGACGTGCCCTTGCCCTCGCCCCGT
>DUOR01000116.1 GCA_012838715.1 Actinomycetales bacterium | reverse complement strand
GACTTCGCCGAGGCGCTCGACGCCGACCGCACCGTCGTCGTCGGCGGCGAGCCGGAATCGGACCGCGATGACGGCGTGGTCGCATATTTGCGTGAAGCCGACGTCACGGTGGGCACCACCGCCGCCATCGGCGACCCCTCGGGCCGCGTGTCCGTGATCCGCGCCATCGTGGAGGGTGAGGGCGAGTGACGGGCCAGGCTCGCGACGGCGGCAACGGCGCCCCCGGCAGCGCCGCCCCCGGCAGCCACACGTTCGAGGTCGTCGACTCCGAGATCCTCGTCGAGTCGCCGATTCTGGCCCTGCGCCGGGATCAGGTGCGCATGCCCGGCGGGAAGATTTCCAGCCGTGAGGTCGTGGAGCATTTCGGTGCGGTCGCCGTCGTCGCCCGCGATGACCAGGGACGCATCTGCCTGCTGCGCCAGTGGCGCCAGACCGCCGCGGACCGGCTCATCGAGCTGCCCGCCGGCATCCTCGACGTCGCCGACGAGGACCCGTTGACCGCCGCCGAGCGCGAGCTCGGCGAGGAGGCCGGGGTCGCGGCGCGCGAGTGGTCGCTGTTGACGGACATCTTCACCTCCCCGGGTTTCGCGGAGGAGACGGTGCGCATCTACCTCGCCGAGTCCCTGACCGCGGTCGACCGCCCGGACCCGGAGGACGAGGAAGCCGACATGACCCTGGATTGGGTCGGCCTCGACGAGGCCGTGGACATGGTGCTGCGGGGCGACGTCGTCAATTCGATTGCCGTGGCCGGCATCCTCGCCGCGCACGCGACCATTGCGCTGGGCAAACGGCGTCGGAAAGCGGATGAACCGTTCGACCTGCGGCCCCGCAACCTCGCGCGGCGCCGGACGGAGGCGCTCGGCCCCGGTGCGGACTTGAAACAGGTGCCGTGACACCGGCCGATCTGGCGGCGGCGTTCGAGGACCATCTGGCGGTGGAGCGCGGCGCGTCGGCGAACACGCTCGGCGCGTACCGGCGGGACCTGGCCAAGTACCTGGACTTCCTGGGGAAGCTCGGGCGCACCGACCTGCGCGGGGTGACGGAGGCGGACGTGGGGGAGTTCGTCGCGCACCTGTCGCGCGGGGACGCGGAGTCGGGGGCGGCGCCGATGGCGGCGTCGTCGGTGTCGCGGGCGCTGTCGGCGGTGCGGGGGCTGCACAAGTTCGCGCTGGGGGAGGGCGCGGTCGACGTCGACGTGGCGGCGCAGGTCCGGCCGCCGAAGCAGGGGTCGCCGCTGCCGAAGGCGCTGCGGGTGGAGGAGGTCACCGCCCTCATCGACTCGATTCCCGTGGGCGACGCGGCGGAACTCGCCGACGTCCGCGACCGCGCCCTGGTGGAGCTGCTGTATTCCACGGGGGCGCGAGTGTCGGAGGTGACGGGGCTCGACGTCGACGACCTCGACCGGGAGGAGCGGCTGGTGCTGCTGCGCGGCAAGGGCGGCAAGGAGCGGATTGTGCCGGTGGGCGGCCCGGCCATCGAGGCGGTGGACGCGTGGCTGGTGCGGGGGCGGCCGGCGTGGGCGCGAGCGAATTCGGGGCCGGCGCTGCTGCTCAATTCGCTGGGGCGGCGGCTGTCGCGGCAGTCGGCGGGCAACATCCTGGCGGCCGTGGCGGAGCGGGCGGGGCTGGCGGGGCGGGTGTCGCCGCACACGCTGCGGCACAGTTTCGCTACGCATCTGCTGGAGGGCGGCGTGGACGTCCGGTCGGTGCAGGAACTGCTGGGGCATGCGTCGGTGACGACGACGCAGATTTACACGATGGTGACCGCGGATAATCTCCGGAAGGTTTGGGCGGGTGCTCACCCGCGGGCGCGGTGACTGCCGGTACAGTGGGAATATCGGCGCGGAAGGCGCCCAGGTCAAGGAAGAGGGGTTGACGGTGGCTGAGAAGGGCTTGTTCGACGCCGAGACGGCGGAAGTCGGTCTGACGGGGCGCCCCGTCCGCGAGTTGCCCGAGCCCGCGCCCCTGCAGTCCCACGGCCCCGCGACCATCCTGGCGATGTGCAACCAGAAGGGCGGCGTCGGCAAGACCACGTCGACCATCAACCTGGGTGCGGCGCTGGCGGAGTTCGGCCGGAAGGTGCTGCTCGTCGACCTGGACCCGCAGGGCGCGCTGTCGGCGGGCCTGGGCATCCCGCACGAGGAGCTGGACCTGACGGTCTACAACCTCATCATCGACGACACCACGGACGTCCGCGACGCCATCCTGAACACCTCCACGCCGGGCCTGGACCTGGTGCCGGCGAACATCGACCTGTCCGCGGCGGAGATCCAGCTGGTCAACGAGGTCGGCCGCGAGCAGGCCCTCGGCCGTGCGCTGCGCCCGGTGATGCGCGACTACGACTTCATCATCCTCGACTGCCAGCCCTCCCTGGGCCTGCTGACGGTCAACGCGCTGACGGTGGCGCAGGGCGTCATCATCCCGATGGAGTGCGAGTACTTCTCCCTGCGCGGCCTGGCGCTGCTGACCGACACCGTGCACAAGGTCCGCGACCGCCTGAACTTCAACCTCGAGGTCATGGGCATCCTGGTCACCATGTTCGACCGCCGCACCCTGCACGCGCGGGAGGTCATGGAACGCCTCATCGAGGTGTTCGGCGACACGGTCTTCGACACCGTCATCACCCGCACCGTGCGTTTCCCGGAGACCTCCGTCGCCGGCGAGCCCATCACCTCGTGGGCGCCGAGCACCCCGGGCGCCGAGCAGTACCGCAACCTCGCGCGCGAAGTCATCGAGCGGTCCCAGAGGTAAGCCCCCGTGCTTGACCCGTCCGCCGCGCCGGAGGTTGACGCCGCCACGCTTGCCGACGCGCCGGCCGCAGACGCTGGGGTGGTCGATGCGGGCGGTGCCGACGCCGCCGTGCTTGCCGACGCGCCGGCCGCAGACGATTCGGTGGGCGTCCAGGAGGAAATCACCGGCTTCCGGGTGGCGCTGGCGAATTTCACCGGCCCGTTCGACCTGCTGCTGCAGCTCATCGGTTCCAAGAAGATGGACGTCACCGAGGTTGCGCTGGCCGCTGTGACCGACGAGTTCATCGCTTACACCCGCAGCCTGGACGCGGTTGCGGACCTGGACGAGATCACCGAGTTCCTCGTCGTCGCGGCGACCCTGCTCGACTTGAAGACCGCCCGGTTGCTGCCGCGCGGCGACGTCGACGACGAGGAGGACCTGGCGCTGCTGGAGGCCCGCGACCTGCTGTTCGCCCGATTGATCCAGTACCGCGCCTTCAAGCAGGTGGCCGCGGTCCTGGAGGGGCGCCTGGTCG
>DUOR01000115.1 GCA_012838715.1 Actinomycetales bacterium | reverse complement strand
TGGTGCGGCTGCCCCGGTTGGTGCGGCTGCCCCGGCGCGGGCCGGCACTGAGCGGCCCAGGCTGGCCGGTGCGGGCGGTGGTAGCTTCGGCGGGAAGCCCCGACGCATGACCACCAGGAGAAACGATGCCCCACCGGCTCAAACGGCCACGGCAATTGACGGCGTTGATCGCCCTGGTGTTCTGGGGACTCGGTTTCCTGGTCTCCCGGGCGGCGGAGGAGCCCGGCGAATCCTCGACCCTTCTGATCCCGGGGAGCATCGGGGTGATCGTGCTGGTCGCGATCAACGCCATCCTGTCGATTCGGGTGCGCCATCGAGGCGCAGCACTGAACGCGGGGTTCGCCGCCGGTCTCGCCGGAGTGGCCATCGTCGCCGCCATGTACCCGCGCATCGATTACGCGGGCGTTCCGTACCTCCTGTGCGCGGCGCCGATTGTCGCGATGATCGTCCTCGCCGTCCGCAACCCGGCGGATTCCCCGCCACGGGCCGACGGTGCGGGCGGTGAAGCGGTTGGCGCGGACGGTGCGGGCGGTGAAGCGGACGAAGCGCACGACAACACGTTGTCGTTGCTGGGCTGGGTTGCCCTGCTCGTCGGTGTCGTGGCCTTCGTGTCCAGCTTCCTCCCGATGCCGTTCCTGGGCCTCGTCATCATCGCCTTCTACGGAGGGATGCTGGTCGTGTTCCTCGTCCCGGCGATCTACCTCTCCGTGGCGCTGGCTACGGCCCGGTACCGGTACGCCGCGGTCGCGGCGGTAGCGGTTTCCCTCGTGCTCGCGTGGCCGCTCGCCGTCCGAAACCTGCCCGGGGTCACCTTGACCTTGTACCTGGTGGCGATAGGGGCGCTGCTGCTGGCGATGGCGCTCCTGCCCAACCGGTCGGAACCCACGCAGTCGTGGGAGATGACGGAGCGCCCCGCGGTGACGGGACGGGGCGGGTCGGGCAATGGCCGATGAGCCAGGGCGTCATGGTGATGACGCCGGCAACCATGGGGCGGACCACGCCGCCGTCGCACCTCAGGTACGGCCCCAGCTGCGGGCCATTTCGGGGGCGGCGCTGGGAATGTTCCTGCTCGTATTGTTTGTATTCGCGCTGGCGACCAGCGTCGGCGTTCTCCCCGTGCTGGCCGCGATGGTGCTCGCCATTCCGGTGCTGACGCTCCTGTACGTCGCCGTGGCGGCCGGCGGATCCGAAAGTACGGCCGCGAAGATCGGTGGCGCGACGTTCGCCGCGGAAGTGGCGGTGCCGCTGGTCCTGCTGATCCCGGCCATCCGGTACAGCGGCCTGGTCCTGGCGTTCCCCGCCGCCGTGCTCACCTTCGTCGGACTGTCGGCGATGGTCGTCGCGGTCCTGCCCCCGGGCCCCGGCGAAAATCGGGGCCGGCACTGAGCGGCCCCGGCCGGGTACCCCGACCGCGCTACTCGCCGCGGGAGGCCTCGACCATCTCGTCCCACTCGACGATCTTCTTGCGCTCGCGGCCCTCGGCCTCGCCCAGCTTCCGCTCGGCGGCGTCCAGGGAGTACCAGCCCTCCCACGTGACGAAGGGGACGCCCTTCGACTCGAGCAGCTCCAGCGGCTCCTCCTCGCCCGGGGTCGCCGGGTGGAAGGCACGGCCGGCCTCGACGTCGGAAATAAGGTGCGCCACGGTCTCGTTGGCGTCGCCCTTGGTGTTGCCGATGAGGCCCACCGGGCCACGCTTGATCCAGCCGGTGACGTAGGTGCCGGTGATGTGCTCGCCGTCGGCGTCGAGGACACGGCCCTCGGCGTTCGGGATGACGTGCTTGCGGCCGTCGAACGGGACCTCCGGCAGCGCGTCGGAACGGTAGCCGACCGCACGGTAGACCGCGCCGACCGGCCAATCGGTGAACTCGCCCGTGCCGCGGACGCCGCCCTGGCCGTCCAGCTCGGTGCGCTCGGTGCGGATGCCCGTCACCTTGCCGTCCTCGCCGAGGATCTCCACCGGCGACTCGAAGAAGTGGATGACCAGCTTGTGCGGGGCGCCCTTCGGGTCGCGGATCGCGTACTGCTCCAGAATCGAGCACACCTGATCCACGATCTTGGAGTCGCGGCGGTTCTGTGCCGACGCCTCGTCGTAGTCGATGTCCTCCGCGTTCACCACGACCTCGATGGTCGGGGAGAGATCCAGCTCCTTCAGCTCCAGCGGCGTGAACTTCGCCTGCGCCGGGCCACGGCGGCCGAACACGTGCACCTCGCGGGCCTTGTTGCCCTTCAGCGTCTCGTAGACGTTGTCCGGGATCTCCGTCACGTGCAGCTCATCGGCGGTCTTCGCCAGGATGCGGGCCACGTCCAGGCCCACGTTGCCGACGCCGACGACGGCGACCGACTCCGCCGACAGATCCCAATCGCGCTCGAACAGCGGGTTGCCGTCGTAGAAACCGACGAACTCGCCGGCGCCGTAGTGGCCCTCGAGATCCGCGCCCGGGATGTCCAGGTCACGGTCGCCCACTGCACCGGTGGCGAAGATGACGGCGTCGTAAAGCTCCTTCATCTCATCCATCGTGATGTCCTTGCCGAACTCGACGTTCGCGATGAGACGGACCTCGGGCTTGTCCAGGACACGGTGAAGGCTCTTGATGATGCCCTTGATGCGCGGATGGTCAGGGGCCACCCCGTACCGGATGAGGCCGAACGGGGCCGGCATCTTCTCGTACAGATCGATGCTGACCTCGCGCTCGGACTTCATCAGTGCGTCCGATGCGTAGACGCCGGCCGGACCGGAACCGATGACCGCGACGCGGAGGGGACGGGACATGCTGGGTGAAACCTGCTTTCCTCTTGAGTTTCGTTGCACCCATGGTAATGGTCGGCCCCACCCGCGGCCATGTCGGGTGAGGTGAACCTAAGCGCCGACGATGGACGTTGTGACTCCGATCACGTATGGTGACCGTTATCTCGCTTATCGGCGCAACAGGGGTAACCGGACTCGAATCCGCTTTGCGCGCGGCCTGTAAGGTGACTCACAATCCCGGAAAGCAATGAGCCGCGCCACGTGGCCTCTGCCTCTGGCGTCATCTTTAGTGCGCCCGGCCCGGCGCATGGGAAAGGACTACTGCCGTGAGCGAAAACGCGAATCGGGCACCCTCCGTGCTCGTGACCTCCGTCGACCAGGCCGGCGATCACCGTGAGGTGATTGAGGCCCTCATGCAAGCCCTCGGTGGGGCCGACATGATGCACGTCGTGGGGGAGGGTGCCGCCGCCTCCGTCAACGAGGTCGTGGGCAACCCGGACCATGCTCTCGGCCAGATCGTCACCCGCGTCGAGGCCAAGTGCGCCTCCGGCTGCAACGCCGCCGTGCTCACCGCCACCGGCAACCTGGAGTTCGACGCCCGCGTCGCCGCCGTCACCGGCTCCGGCGTCGTCCTCGTCGCCCAGGGCGAAGGCTGCTCCAACGTCGCCGCCGTCACCCGCATCCGCATGGCCATCGCCGAACTGCGCAACCGCTACGCCGTGCCGCTGGCCGTCGTCCTCACCGGTGAGGTCGAGGAGCTGCCCAAGCTCGACGTCCCCGTCGTCGCCGCCTCCGACGTCGAGGGCCTGACCGCCGCGCTGAAGGCGCCGGTCCCGGTCATCTGGACCCCGCAGCGCTTCCAGTGGTGGCTGCTGCAGCAGGCCAAGGAGCACAGCCGCCACATCGTCCTGCCGGAGGGCGACGACGACCGCATCCTCATCGCCGCCGACGAGCTGCTGTTTTCCGACATCTGCGAGCTGACCATCCTGGGCGACCCGGAGTTCATCCGCGACCGCGCCCGCGTGCTCAACCTCGACCTGTCGAAGGCCCGCCTGCTGGACCCGGCCACCTCCGAGCACCTCGACGACTTCGCCGCCGAGTTCGCCGAGCTGCGCAAGTCGAAGGGCATCTCCATCGACGAGGCGCGCGAGACCATGAACGACATCTCGTACTTCGCGACGATGATGATCCACAAGGGCCTCGCCGACGGCATGGTGTCCGGCGCCGCCCACACCACGGCGCACACCATCAAGCCGTCCTTCCAGATCATCAAGACCAAGCCGGGCGCCTCGACGGTGTCCTCCCTGTTCCTGATGGTCATGGACGACCGCCTGTGGGGCTTCGCTGACTGCGCGGTCCTGCCGAAGCCGACGCCGGAGCAGCTCGGCGAAATCGCCGTCGTCTCGGCTGAGACCGCCGCGGCCTTCGGCATCGACCCGCGCGTGGCCATGCTGTCCTACTCGACCGGCGAGTCCGGCACGGGCGAGGACGTCGACCGCGTGAAGGCGGGCCTGGCGAAGGCCCGCGAGCTCGACCCGGAGCTGGCCGTCGATGGCCCGCTGCAGTTCGATGCGGCCATCTCGCCCTCCACCGCGAAGAAGAAGATGCCGGACTCGGCCGTGGCCGGCAAGGCCACCGTCTTCGTGTTCCCCGATCTGGACGCCGGAAACATCGGCTACAAGATCGCCCAGCGCTGCGGCGGCGCACTCGCCATCGGACCCATCCTCCAGGGCCTGAACAAGCCGGTCAACGACCTGTCGCGCGGCGCGACGGTCGCGGACATCGTCAATACCGTCGCCATCACCGCCATCCAGGCAGGAGGAAACTAAGCCATGTCGCGTCACGCCCTCGTTGTTAATTCCGGTTCCTCGTCCATCAAGTTCCAGCTCGTGGATCCGTCCCGCGACGCCACGGAGCCCCCGTACGTTTCGGGTCTCGTCGAGCGCATCGGCGAGGAGAACGGCACCATCGTCCTGAAGGTCGGTGGCGAGAAGATTGAGGTCACCGAGCCCATCTCGGACCACGCGGACGGCCTGGACAAGGCGTTCGCCCTCATGGACGAGAACGGCTGCGGCCCGCATTCGGTGGAGATCGCGGCGGTCGGCCACCGCGTCGTCCACGGCGGCAAGCTGTTCTCGAAGCCGCAGCTCATCAACGACGAGATCGTCGAGATGATCCGCGACCTCATCCCGCTGGCGCCGCTGCACAACCCGGCGAACATCGTCGGCATCGAGGAGGCGCGCAAGCTGCTTCCCGACGTGCCCCACGTCGCCGTTTTCGACACGGGCTTCTTCCACGACATGCCGCCGGCCGCGGCGCTGTACCCGATTAACGCGGAGGTCGCGGCGGAGCACGACATCCGCCGCTACGGTTTCCACGGCACCAGCCACGAGTACGTGTCCGGCCAGGTCCCGAAGCTCCTGGGCAAGGACGCCAAGGACGTCAACCAGATCACGCTGCACCTCGGCAACGGCGCCTCCTGCGCGGCCGTGCGCGGTGGCCAGGCCGTCGACACGTCCATGGGCATGACGCCGCTCGCCGGCCTCATGATGGGCACCCGCACCGGCGACATCGACCCGGGCATCATCTTCCACCTGTACCGCCAGGGCATGTCCATCGACGAGATCGACAACCTGTGCAACCGCCAGTCCGGCCTGAAGGGCGTGTCCGGCGTCAACGACTTCCGCATCCTGCAGGAGCGGATGGACAACAACGACCCGGACGCCTGGGCCGCGTACCAGATGTACGTGCACCAGCTGCGCCGCTACATCGGTTCGTACATGCTCATCCTGGGCCGCCTGGACGCCATCACGTTCACCGCCGGCGTCGGCGAGAACCACGTGGGCATCCGCCGCGATTCGATGGCTGAGCTGGAGGCCTTCGGCATCAAGATTGATCCGGAGCTCAACGCCGGCCCGAACGACGGCCCGCGCGTCATCTCCACCGAGGACTCCACCGTCAAGGTGCTGGTCGTCCCCACCAACGAGGAGCTCGCCATCGCCCAGTACGCGATGGCCTACGCCTAAGCGCCCCGCGCGCGCCGTGTGCGCCGACGTGCACACAAGCGGATGCCCCGCCGGATTCTTCCGGCGGGGCTTCGGCGTTTCCCGGGTT
>DUOR01000114.1 GCA_012838715.1 Actinomycetales bacterium | reverse complement strand
CCGCCGCCGCTTTTCCCGGCCCCGCCGCCGCAATCCGGGCGCGGCCGCCGGGTATGCTCACGCGCATGGGAATCACTGCACGGGGTCGCCGCGGCCGCGACGGGGCGGAGGCCGGCACGGTCGGCCGCCGTGGCGTCGGCACGCTGGGGAGCTTCACCCCGGGGCAGACGCTCATCATCGTCCTGCTGCTGTTGTTCCTGGTGCTGACGTTGGCGATGCCGCTGCGCACCTACGCCGAACAGCGCGCCGAGCTGGCCCGCGTCGAGGAGAACATCGCGCGGATGGAGGAACGGTCCATCGCGCTGCAGGCCGAACGGGACCGCTACTCGGACCCGGAGTACATCCGCGAGCAGGCGCGCATCCGCCTCGGCCTGGTGGAGGAGGGGGAGACCCCGTTCCGCATCATCGACCCGGCCATCGGCGGACCCGGCCTGGACGTCCCCGGCGAGGACGAGGACGTGCCCACGGCCCCCTGGTACGAGCAGCTGTGGGCCTCGATTGCCGAGCCGCCGCCCGAACCGGAGCCGGTGAACCCGGCCCGCGAGGAGGCGACCAGCCCCGACCGGCTGCCGGTGGTGCCGGAACCCGAACCGGAGCCGGCGCCGGAGGATGCGCCACCGGTCGAATAACCGGGGCGAAGCTGCTGTACTGGGCGGCGTGCGATCCGGTCCGGGCCATCGGATACATTCATTCCCAGTGTTTCCCCAGAGTTCCCAGTTCGACTTCGCGGGTCCCGCACGTGCGCGGGTTCGCAGTGAGAATCGTTGCGCCGCATCATGTCGGGCGTGCAGGAGGATTTCCCATGACCGTTGATCCCGCCGATTTGGAGGTGGTGGCCGCGCAGCTCGGCCGCGAGCCGCGTGGCGTCCTGGAGATCTCGTACCGGTGCCCGGACGGTGCGCCGGGGGTGGTGAAGACCGCCCCGCGCCTGGACGACGGCACCCCGTTCCCGACGCTGCACTACCTGACGGATCCGCGGTTGACGGCGGAGGCGTCGCGCCTGGAGGTCGCCGGCGTGATGCGCGGCATGTCCGAGCGCCTGCTCGAGGACGAGGAGCTGGCCGCCGATTACCGCGCCGCGCACGAGCACTACCTGCGCGAGCGCAACGCCATCGAGGATCTGGGCACCGATTTCTCCGGTGGCGGCATGCCGGACCGGGTGAAGTGCCTGCACGTGCTCATCGCGTACGCGCTGGCGGAGGGCCCGGATCATTTCCGCCTGGGCACCGAGGCCGTGGCGCTGGCCGCCGAGGGCACCGACCTGCGCGGCACCGCGATCCCGGGGGACTGGCCGACGTGCGCGGACCTTGGCATCGAGAGGGGCGACGGATGACCCGCTTTGGCGCCGTGGACTGCGGCACGAACTCCATCCGCATGCTCATCAGCGATGTGCGGCAGGTCGATGGGGTCCTGGAAATCACCGAGCTGCACCGCGTGATGGAGATTGTGCGGCTGGGTGAGGGCGTCGACGCCTCGGGCACGCTTTCCGACGCCGCCCTGTCCCGCGTCCGCGAGGCCCTGACGGGCTACGTGGAGCTGATGAAGGCGGAGAACGTGGCGGCGGTGCGGATGGTGGCCACGTCGGCGACGCGCGACGCGTCGAACCGCGAGGAGTTCTTCGGCATGACCCGCGAGCTGCTGTCCCCGTGGGGCGCGGAGGCGCAGGTCATTTCGGGCGACGAGGAGGCGGCCCTGTCCTTCCGCGGCGCGGTGGATGACCATTCGCCGGAGGAGGGCCCGTTCTGCGTCGTCGACGTCGGCGGCGGTTCAACGGAGGTGATCGTCGGCGATTACGACGGCACCGTCCACGGTTCCGTTTCCGTCCCGATGGGCAGCGTCCGCCTGACGGAGCGTTTCCTGGAGAACTCCCCGCCGACCGAGAAGCAGGTCGCGGCGGCCCGCCGGTACGTGGCAACGCAGACCGCCACGGTGGCGGAGGAGGTGCCGGTGGCGGAGTCCCGCACCATCGTCGGTTGCGCGGGCACCTACACCACGCTGTCGGCGCTGGCCCAGGGCCTGGAGACCTACGACCCGGAGTCGATCCACATGTCGACCCTGCGCTTCGACGCCCTGCGGTCGCTGAACCGGTCGGTGCTGGCCACCGACAAGGCCACCCTCGCGGAGACCCCGGTCATGCACCCGCTGCGTGCCGACGTCTTCGCGGGCGGCGTCATCGTCATCGACGGCATCATGGACATGGTCGAGTCGATCGCCGGGGACGGCCGCAGCCGCAGGAACGCGCCGCCGCTGGAGTTCCACATCAGCGAGAAGGACATCCTCGACGGCATCGTCGCCGGTCTGGTCTACGAGCACCTGGAGACTTTCGAGGCCCGGGTGCGCTGACGCAGCAGGGAGGCGGGCGGCGTCGGAAAGCGGGAACACCCCGCGCGGCGGCCGCGCGCACCAGCCCCCGTAGCCCAACTGGCAGAGGCAGCGGACTTAAAATCCGCACAGTCAGGGTTCGAATCCCTGCTGGGGGACGTGGTCTTCGCAAAGTTCGTGCTCATCACCATCATCCTCACCGTGATCGTCGTCGCCGTCATCGCGCGCGTCAGACGGATGCGCCGAT
>DUOR01000012.1 GCA_012838715.1 Actinomycetales bacterium | reverse complement strand
CACGGGCGCCTCGCCGCCGCGGGGAGGTCACCGCGCGGCGCGAACGCCGCCCACGTCGCTTCTTTGCTTGCCGACGCCGCGGAGACCGTCGTCCCGGACGACACGCCCTACCGCGGCGCCAGCCCCGACGAACTCGCCGTCGTCGATTCCTGGCTGAACCGGCCGGACGTGCGCATCGGTCCCACCGACGGCACCTGGTGCTCCCCCGCCGCCGGCGTCGGCGCGTGGCGCCAATGGGCGCTGAAAGCCATCGACGCCCGGGAACGGTAGGTGACGGGGCGCTCCGGCCGTCGGCAAGCGAACCCGCGGTGCCGCAGTGCCGCGGTCCCACAGTGCCGCGGTGCCGCGGTGACGCCCGCCCGCGGTGACGCGGTGCCGCGGTGACGCGAGCAGCGGGCAAGCTGCACGACAATGAGGCACCCCGCAACACCCACGCACGACAAAGAGGGCCGCCCCGCCCGGGAAGATTTCCCGGCCGGGGCGGCCCTTCGAGCGCAGTGACTGGCGCTGTTACTACTTGTCGAGCTCGCGGCGCTGCTCGCGGTTCGATGCCTCCAGGTCGGAGTACATCTGGCGGCGCTGCTTGGCGTTCTCGGCGTCGATGCGCGCGGCCTCGTCGGCGAAGCGCTTGTCATCGGCGGAGAACCAGCTGCCGCGACCCGGGGCACCGTGGGCGCCCACGTGGTTCATCTGGTACGGGACGAAGGCGCCCGCGTATTCCATCGGCAGCGGGTGGCCGTGCTCGTCGACCGGACCCAGCGGCTGGTGGACCTCGATGAAGGAACCGGACGGCAGCTGGTTGATGATGCCGGTCTCGATGCCGTGCTCCAGGACCGCGTGGTCGCGACGCTGCAGGCCCAGGCAGACGCGGTACGTGACGAAGTACGCAATCGGCGGGAGCAGAATCAGACCGATACGGCCGACCCAGGTGAGGGCGTTCAGCGAGATGTCGAAGTGGTAGGCGATGAGGTCGTTACCACCCGACAGCGTCAGGATGATGTAGAACACGATGGCCATGGCGCCCAGGCCCGAACGAACCGGAACGTCGCGCGGACGCTGCAGCAGGTTGTGGTGGGCGTTGTCGCCGGTCATCTTGGCTTCAATCCACGGGTACGCGAACAGCAGCACAACCAGCAGGCCGAGCAGCAGGGCCACCCAGACCACGGCCGGAATGGTGTAGCTGCCGATGTACAGCTCCCAGGCCGGCATGACTCGGGCCGCGCCGTCCGTCCACAGCATGTAGATGTCCGGCTGCGAGCCGGCCGACACCTGCGACGGGTTGTACGGGCCGATGTTCCAGATGGCGTTGATGGTGAACGCACCGGCGAGGAAGAAGATGAAGCCGATGTTGATGAGGCCGAAGGCCATCGCCTTGGTGGCGAACAGCGGCATGATTCGGATGCCCACCACGTTGTTCTCGGTGCGGCCGGCGCCCGGGAACTGGGTGTGCTTCTGGTACCAGACCAGGGCCAGGTGCGCGGCGATGAGGCCGAGCAGCAGGGCCGGGAGAATCAGCACGTGGGCGATGTACAGGCGCGGGATGATCAGGTCACCCGGGAAGTCGCCGTTGAACATCATCCAGTGCATCCAGGTGCCGATCACCGGCAGGCCGATGATGATGGCCGACATGATTCGCAGACCGACGCCGGAGAGCAGGTCGTCCGGCAGGGAGTAGCCCATGAAGCCCTCGGCGATGGACAGCAGCAGCAGGACGCAGCCGATGACCCAGTTCGCCTCGCGCGGCTTGCGGAACGCACCGGTGAAGAAGATGCGGAACATGTGCGCCATGATCGAGATGGCGAACAGCAGCGCGGCCCAGTGGTGGACCTGGCGGATGAACAGACCACCGCGGACCTCGAAGGAGATCTGCAGCGCGGTCTCGTAGGCGCGGGACATTTCCACGCCGTTCAGCGGCGCGTAGGCGCCCTGGTAGATGACCTTCGACATCGACGGGTCGAAGAAGAGGGTCAGGTACACGCCCGACAGCAGCAGAACGATGAAGCTGTACAGCGCGATTTCACCCAGAAGGAAGGACCAGTGGGTGGGGAAGACCTTGTTCAGCTGTCGGCGCATACCGGCCGACATGGTGTAACGGTCATCCATGTTGCGGGCCATCAAGGCGCCGCGATTGGTGTTCTTGCTCATGACTGACGCTCCCAGAAGGCCGGGCCGACGGGCTCGATGAAGTTGCCGTCAGCGTAGAAGTAGCCGTCCTCGTCGACGTTGATGGGCAGCTCGGGCAGGGCACGCGCGGCGGGGCCGAACACGGGCTTGCCGTACTGCAGCGCATCGAACTGCGACTGGTGGCACGGGCACAGGATTCGGTTGGTCTGGGCCTCGTACAGCGAGGTCGGGCAACCGATGTGAGTGCAGATCTTCGAGTAGGCGAAGTAGTCGCCGTAGTGGAACTCCTCCTGGCCCTCGCGCAGGGTGGCGCGGGCGGCGTCCATCGAGCGCAGGCGGATGAGCATGACGGAGTTGCGGGAGCCGTGAATCGAGTGCATGTGCGCCTCGTAGACGTCGGCGTCGGGCGAGTAGAACTCGCCGTCGTTGCAGTCCTCCTCCAGCAGGGGGAAGACGGTCTCCATCGAGCCGGCCTGGAGGTCCTCCGGGCGGACGCGGATGAGGCGGGAGACGCCGCGGGTGGTGAACCCGTGCGAGCCCTCCTCAGCGATGGCTCCGGTGTCGCGGGCGAGGTAAACCTTCTTGCCCTCGTTCACCAGGGTCCAGCCGGTGGTCCACAGGGTGCCGTCGCCGGTGATGTCCAGGTCGTGGCGCGGCTTCCACGGGTTCTTGATCATGCCGCCGAGCGGCAGGACCATGCCGATGCCGGCCAGGACCGCACCGGTGCCGAGCAGACCCTTGATGGCGCCGCGACGGCCGAGCGTCGAGGTTTCCCAGGAGTCGTTCAGCAGGGCGACGATGGTCTTCTGGTCGGTTTCGGAGGACGGGCCGTCGTGGCGGCGCTGCACCGAAATCTCGTCGGGGATGAAGCGCTTGATGTACTTCACGGCGCCGACGCCGAGGAAGATGATGGACAGGCCCAGGGTCACGCCGAGGATCGGCGTGTACAGGGTGTAGATCCACAGGCCGTCATCACCGTGGCCGCGGTACTCCCACGGCCAGAACAGGTAGGTCGCGATGAACGCGAGGCCCAGGACAACCGCGAGGGACAGCCACACGATGACGCCGGCCGCGGCACGCTTCTCGGCCGGGTCGTTCTCGATCGGGAAGCGTTCCTTGCGGTACGCGATGGTCACGTCGTCGAGCTCGGTGCCCAGGCGGGCGAGCTCTTCGTTGCTCATCTTCGACAGCTCTTCAGAGCTGTAGTTCTTGTTCACGTTGTCGGTCACTGTCGGGATCCAATCCACAGAGCGGCGGCCACGAGGGTGGTGATGCCGGCAATCCAAAAGAACAGGCCTTCGGCGACGGGGCCAAGACCGCCCAGCGGGTAACCGCTCG
Source organism: Actinomycetales bacterium (assembly GCA_012838715.1). GTDB lineage: Bacteria > Actinomycetota > Actinomycetes > Mycobacteriales > Mycobacteriaceae > Corynebacterium. Next base: position 1,452 of record DUOR01000012.1, on the reverse strand, counting down.
GGCCCGGGGTCTCGGTGGAGTGCTTGACGAAGGCGATGATGTCCTTCTTCTCGTCAGCGGTGAGCTGGCGGTCCGAGAACTTCGGCATGTTCTGCGGGCCCGTGAGCATGGCCTGGTAAATCTCCTGCTCGTTGGCCGGGTCCAGGATCGGGGCGTACTTGCCGCCGGACAGCGCGCCGCCACGACCGGTGAAGTTGTGGCAGGAGGCGCAGTTCAGGCGGAAGAGCTCGGAACCGCGGGAAACGTCCAGCGGGTCAATCTCGCCGTTCGGGCCGGCGTTCTTGCCGCGGAGGGACTCCATGGCGATGGAGCCGTCCTCGTCGTAGACGATGCCGGCGCCGCCGCCGTGCGACTGCACGTACGCGGCGAGGGCCAGGGTCTGGCGCTCGTTGTAGCGCGGGGTCTTGCGCGAGGCCTGGGCCTCGTTGCGGAGCATCGGCATGCGGCCGGAGTGGACCTGGAAGTACACGGCGCCTTCACCGACGCCGATGAGGGACTTGCCGCGGTCCTGGACACCCTGGAGGTTGGCGCCGTGGCAGGTGATGCACGCGACGTCGTAGATTTCCTTGCCCTCGGCGATGAGCGCCTGCTCATCCTGCTGGGCGGTGGCGGTCTGCGCGTCAGGGGTCAGCGCATTCGCCAGGAAGCCCGCGCCCGTGAGGGCGAGGGCGAGCGCCATGATGCCGGAGACGGCACGGCGCATCTTGCGGCGGCCCTTGGCCTTGCGGCCGGCCACCGCCGAGGACTTGTTGTCCTCGGTAGCGGGGTTATTGTGTTCCATCTTTTTCCCTTTGAGAGTGTTCGTGGAAAGTGGATGGCTGCGTAGGCCGGACACGGGGGTGTCGGCCGTTACGGCCTACTGGATGAAGTAGATGGTGATGAACAGACCGATCCACACGACGTCGACGAAGTGCCAGTAGTACGAGACCACGATGGCGGCGGTCGCCTGCGCCGGGGTGAACTTCGACTTGAAGGTACGGATCAGCACGACCACGAAGGCCAGCACGCCCACGAGGACGTGGGCGGCGTGGAAGCCGGTGGTGATGAAGAATACCGAACCGTAGACGGAGTTCTGGATGGTCAGGCCGTGGCCGACCAGGGTGTAGTACTCGTAGGCCTGGCCGACGAGGAACACCGTGCCCAAGACCGTCGAGAGGACGTACCACCTGCGGAGGGCGAACACGTCGCCACGCTCGGCCGCGAACACGCCCCACTGGGCAGTGAACGAAGACGACACAAGGATCACGGTGATCGCAAGTGCGTACGGGACGTTGAGGTGGCCGGTACCCCAATCCCACGATTCGCCCTGGCCGTTCGCACGCGACACGAAGTACATCGCGAACATGCCGGCGAAGAACATCAATTCCTGAGACAGGAACACGATCGTCCCGACACTGACCATGTTCGGTCGGTTCAGTGTCGCGGCACGACGTGGTGCTGTCATACCTGTGT
>DUOR01000113.1 GCA_012838715.1 Actinomycetales bacterium | reverse complement strand
GCGCACCGGCAAGCACGGCACCGGCGGGCGCGACCGGGGAATCGGGGACGGCGGCGGGCGTCCTGTAGAGTTGCGGGCGACAAACCCGCGCCGCCAACCAGCGGCAACGGGACAATATAGACGCGGCGCCCGCCCCGCACCAGGGGAGGGCGCCCACTGAAGTGAAGAGGACACCAGTGTCATCAACCGCTCGCCGAGACGGCATACCGGAAAAGAAGACAAGGCAGGCCGCGGCCGACGTCTACGTCTCCAAGGCCCGCCCCGCCCGCCGCCAGCACGTCGACCCCGACCGCGCGGGCACGCAGCCCACGGGGGAGGGCGTGCGACTGCAGAAGGTCCTGGCCCAGGCCGGCGTCGCATCGCGGCGCATGGCCGAACGCCTCATCGACGAAGGCCGCGTGGAAGTCGACGGCAAGGTCGTCACCCGCCAGGGCGTCCGCGTCGACCCGAACGTCGCGGTCATCCGCGTCGACGGGTCGCGCGTCATCGTCAACGAGGAAATGCACTACTTCGTGCTGAACAAGCCCCGCGGCTTCCAGTCGACCATGAGCGACGACCAGGGCCGCCCCTGCGTCGGCGACATCGTCGGCGAGAAGGTCGACGCCGGGCAGCGCCTGTTCCACGTCGGCCGCCTCGACGCCGCCACCGAGGGCCTGCTGCTGTTCACCAACGACGGTGAACTGGCCAACCGCCTGATGCACCCGAGCTACAACGTCACCAAGACGTACATGGCCACCGTCATCGGCGAGGTCGACAACAAGGTCATCCGCACCCTGACCGACGGCATCGAACTGGACGACGGCCCCGCCAAGGCGGACTTCGCCCAGATCATCGACGTCTGGCAGGGCCGCTCCATCATCCGCATCGAACTGCACGAGGGCCGCAAGCACATCGTGCGCCGCATGCTCAAGGCCGCCGGCTTCCCGGTCGAGCGCCTCGTGCGCACCAAGATCCACACGGTCCAGCTGGGCGAGCAGACGCCCGGAGCCATGCGCGCCCTGAACCGTTCCGAGCTGGCCTCCCTGTACAAGGCGGTGGGCCTGTAATGACGGAGCAGAAGATGAACGACACCCCCGTGCTCATCGCCATCGACGGTCCCTCGGGCACCGGCAAGTCGACGGTGTCGCGCGCCGTGGCCGAGCGGCTGGGCGCGAAGTACCTGGACACCGGCGCGATGTACCGCGTGGCCACCCTGTGGGTGCTGCGCCGCGGCATCGACCCGGCCGACGCCGCCGCCGTGGCGGAGGCGACCGCCGACCTGCCGCTGCAGGTCAGCGACGACCCGCGGTCGACGGAGGTGCTCCTCGACGGCGAGGACGTCTCCGGCGAGATCCGCGGCGCCGAGGTCACGCGCAACGTGTCCGCGGTGTCCGCGATCCCGGAGGTCCGCACCAACCTCGTGGAGCTGCAGCGCCGCCTGGCGGCCGACGCCGGCCGCTGCGTGGTGGAGGGCCGCGACATCGGCACGGTGGTGCTCGCCGACGTGCCGGCGAAGGTCTTCATGACCGCCGCGCCCGAGGTCCGCGCCCAGCGCCGCTACGACCAGGACATCGCCGCCGGCCGCGACGCCGACTACGACGTCGTGCTTGCCGACGTGAAGCGCCGCGACGAACTCGATTCCTCCCGCGCCACCTCGCCGCTGCGCCCGGCGGAGGACGCCATCGTGCTGGACACCTCCGAGATGGACGTGGAGGAGGTCATCGAGAACATCCTCGACGTCGTGGAGGCCGGGTACCCGGGCACCGTCGACGACGATTTCGGCGACGACGAATTCGGTGACGAGGATTTCGGTGACGGCGACGGCGCCGGTGATCTCGGCGACGGCCCCGGCCCGGTGGAGTTCCTCTCCGGCGACGGTTCCGAAGAACCCCGCGACACCTCGACCACCGCCGGCGCCGACGGCGTCCACGCCGACCCGGAGGCCGGCATCGACCGCGCCATCGCCGACCACGAGGCCGTCATCGCCGAGGCCATCGCCCGCGCCGAAGCCGGCGACCTCGGCGACGACGAGGACGACTGGGAGGACCTGGAGGACGCCTTCGCCGCCCTCGGCATCGAGGCCGAGGAGGATGAGGCGCTGCCGACGGTCGCGATCGTCGGGCGGCCCAACGTCGGCAAGTCGACCATGGTCAACCGCTTCATCGGCCGCCGCGAAGCCGTGGTGGAGGACTTCCCGGGCGTCACCCGCGACCGGATCAGCTACCTCGGCGACTGGGCCGGGCGGCGCTTCTGGGTGCAGGACACCGGCGGCTGGGACCCGGACGCCAAGGGCCTGCACGCCTCCATCGCCCGCCAGGCGGAATCCGCGATGGAGACCGCCGACGTGATCATCATGGTCGTCGACACCACCATCGGCGTCACCGCGACCGACGAGATGATGGCCCGCCGCCTGCAGCGCGCGGACCAGCCGGTGTTCCTGGCGGCCAACAAGTTCGAGTCCGACGGCCAGCTCGGCGACGTCGCCGAGTTCTGGTCCCTGGGCCTCGGCGAACCGCACCCGACGTCGGCGCTGCACGGTCGCGGCAACGCGGACGTCATGGACCTCGTGGTCGCCGCCTTCCCGGAGGTGCCGCGCGCCAAGAGCCTGCCCACCGGGCCGCGGCGGGTGGCCATCGTCGGCAAGCCCAACGTGGGCAAGTCCTCCCTGCTGAACAAGCTCACCGGCGAGGAGCGGGCCGTCGTGTCCGACGTCGCCGGCACCACCGTCGACCCGGTCGACTCGCTGGTGGAGCTCGACCAGGCGGTGTGGAAGTTCGTGGACACCGCGGGCATCCGCAAGAAGACGCGCACCGCGCAGGGCCACGAGTTCTACGCCTCGCTGCGCACGCGATCGGCCATCGACAACGCCGAAGTGGTCATCTTCCTGGTGGACTCCTCCGAGCCCATCACCGAGCAGGACCAGCGCGTGCTGCGGATGATCCTGGATTCGGGGCGCGCGCTCATCGTGGTCTACAACAAGTGGGACCTGATGGACGAGGACCGCCGCGACCTGCTGGAACGCGAGATTGACCTGCAGCTGGCGCACGTGCCGTGGGCCCGCCGCGTGAACATCTCGGCCAAGACCGGCCGCGCGGTGCAGAAGCTCGAGCCGGTGATGCTGGAGGCGCTGGAGTCCTGGGACAAGCGCATCCCCACCGGCCGCCTGAACACCTGGCTGCGCACCGTGCTGCAGGAGGTGCCCCCGCCGATGCGCGGTGGCCGTCTGCCGCGCGTGCTCTTCGCCACGCAGGCGTCGACCCGCCCGCCGGTGATCGTCCTGTTCACCACCGGCTTCCTGGAGCACGGCTACCGCCGCTTCCTGGAGCGCCGCCTCCGCGAGGAGTTCGGCTTCGAGGGCTCGCCCGTGCGCATCGCCGTGCGCGTCCGCGAGAAGCGCAAGCGCAAGTAACCGCGCCTCCCGTGCTTTCCGACGCGGGCGGGATCGGGGCCCGAAATGGTCCCGGTCCCGCCCGCGTTTTCCGTACCCTGGGGCCATGACGAGGGCCGTATCGGGCGGCCCCGCAACCGCAGGAGGCGAGGAGAATGGCCGACAACCGCGACGGTCGCGATCCTTTCGACGACAACCCCACCGAGTTCATCGGCGGTGGCCGCGGCGGCCGTGACGCCGGCCGCGGTGGCCCGGGCGGCCCCGGTGGCTCGGGC
>DUOR01000112.1 GCA_012838715.1 Actinomycetales bacterium | reverse complement strand
GGGTGCGGGTCGCGGCGGGCGCCGCGTCGTCGACCTGCGCGTTCTCGATGAACGGGGCCATCGCCTCGTCGAACTTGCGGGCGTTGTCCTCGGTCAGGTCGAGGAAGTAATTCTTGCCCTTGTACGAGAAGCGGACCACCCGCACGTCCTCGTCCTTAATCGGGGTGCCGTCCATGTCGTCGATGTACTGAACCAGTTCCTTGCGTGCCATTGCTATCCCATTCCATTTCGTCGTTGAATCGGACGGTGGGGCCAGAGCCCTGGAGGGGTCGAACGGCCCCTGGGGCGAATCCAATTCACCACCGCGGCGGATGGGGTAACGGGCCCGTGCCCCGGCAATCGCCGGGTATCCCGGGAAGTCCCGATGGGCGATTGGCGGAACATGGGGCCCGTAAGCCACCTGCGACCAAAGTGTATCTCAAATTACCGAATTGCGATATGAGTTAATCGCCATGTCCGTGTAATCCGAGAGGTGGGATTAGTTGGGCAAATGACCGCAATGGTCATTAAGCCGGGGAAATGCCCTGGCCACGGACGACGCGGTAGTTCATGGCGGTGTAAAGCGGCTGATTCGGGATGGTCTTGTCCTCCACGAAACGCCATTCCGCGAGAATCTCATTCGGGCGGACCTTCACGGTGCAGTAACCGTGGTGGTCGAACTGAATCCACTTGATATGGCGGTTCGCGGCCATCAGCGCCTGTTCCGCCGTCTGCGAAATACCGTTGCGCTGCGGCAGCTTCACGATGTCGTCGATGTTGGAGGCGTTGACCGACGTGCCGACGATTTCCACCGCGGCAATGCCGTCGGCCGGGTAGCGGCCGGCGGTGACCGGGATGTCGCAGGCCCAGGAGCTGTGGATGTCGCCGGTGAGGAACACGATGTTGTCCAGGCCCTCATCGCCCATCATCTGGATGAGGCGGCGGCGCTCGGCGGCGAAGCCGTCCCACTGGTCCAGGTTGTAGGGGATGCCCTCCTCGGGCAAGCCCATGAGCTCGGCGACGGCGCCGGAGGTCTCCGGGTCCAGCGGCGGGATGAGCACCGGCGTGAACATGACCGAGTTGCCCACGAGGTTCCACGTGGACGAGGAGGTCTTCCACTTGTCGTGGAGGTAGTTCAGCTGCTCGGAGCCGAGCATGGAGCGGGACTCGTCGTCGATCTGGCCGACGTTGCGGAACTCCATCGGCTGGTCGCGGTAGGTGCGCAGGTCCAGCATGACGATCTCGGCGAGGTCGCCGTAGTTGAACGTGCGGTAGAGCTTGCCGCCCTGGGAGAACGGGACCGCGCGGACCGGCAGCCACTCCAGGTAGGCCTGGATGGCGGCGTCGCGGCGGGCGACGTAGTCGCCCTCGGTCTCCGGGTCATGGTTCTCGGCGCCCGTGTTGTAGGAGTCGTTGGCGACCTCGTGGTCGTCCCAGGTGACCATCCACGGCTTCATCTGGTGCGCGGCCTGCAGGTCCGGGTCCGTGCGGTAGTGGCCGTAGCGGCGGCGGTAGTCGGCGAGGCTGATGATCTCGTGCGGCGGCTCGTGGTCGCGGATGGCGCCGCTCTTGCCGGTGTAGCCGCCGCGCTCGTACTCGTAGAGGTAGTCGCCGACGCACATGATGATGTCGACTTCCGGGTTGACCGACATGTCGCGGTACGCGGAGAAGTAGCCGGCCTCCCAGTTGGCGCAGGAGGTCAGCGCGATGCCGAGGGACTCGGGCGTGACGCCGGTCGACGGGTTGGTGCGGGTGCGGCCGACGGGCGAGGTCTGGCCCTGGTACTCGCCCTCGGTGACGGTGAACCGGAAGTTGTACCAGGTGTCGGGCTGCAGGCCGGTGGCGTCGACCTTGACGGTGTTGTCGTTGCCCGGGACGGCGGCGGCCTCGCCGGAGGCCGCGATATTCGCGAATGCCTCGTCGGCGGCGACCTCCCAGCGCAGCTTGACCTCGGAGCCCTGCTCGGAGCCGGGGATGTCGCCCGGGTGCGAGGTGGCGCGGGTCCACAGGAGCACCGAGGTGTCCATCGGGTCGCCGGAGGCGACGCCGTGCTGGAAGACCTGGTGGCCTTCGGGGGCGGCGGGGGCCACGTCCTCCGCTTCGGCCTTGGCGATGGCGCCGTTGACGAGCGTGGAAGCGCCCACGACGGCGGCGGTGGCGGCGCCGGCGCGCAGCACCGAACGCCGGGAGGGGCTGAAAGAGCTGGGGTCAACGGAGGAAGTCATGAAGAACATGACACTTTGCGTCCAGGTGTTGCGCCAACCGAATCGTTATGAATCGGCCCCCCAAGGGGGTGACTTTGCCAAATGTTCATCTGGGTGCCGCCCCGGGTTAAACCCTGGTTGGGTATAAGGCGAAAAAGCCACGGTGGGGGAAACAATCCCGCACCGTGGCCGATCGGGCCCGCGTGGACCTACGCGGTGAGGCCCATCGTGGACATGATCTCCGAGTCGATGCCGTCGAGCTCGGAGGAGATGGAGGCGTGGGCGCGGCGGCGCTGCTCCGGGGTCATGTGCTCGGAGGTCTCGATGGCGTCGACGATGACGTCGAGGCGGTCGCGGGCGTCCTTGACGAATCCGCCGGCGCCCTGGACGCGGGAGTCCTCGAGGCGCTGCAGGGAGTTGCGGACGGCGTGGACGCGGGCGCGCAGGGGGGCGCCGTAGCCGTGGTAGCGGGCGACGGCGTCGCCGGAGACGCCGAACTTGCGGGCGTCGGCGTCGTGGTTGCGGTTCTGCACCCAGGTCATGGCGCGGTAGGCGAGCGGCAGGGCGACGGGGAGGAGCAGGCGGGTGCCGCCGACCCAGCCCTTGGCCTTGTCGGAGGTGAAGCCCTGGCTGCGCTGCTGCTCGAGGATCTTCTCGGCCATCTTGGTCTGGTGCTTGTGCTTGGCCTTGAGGGCCTTGGCCTCGTCCTTGGCGCCGGCCTTGCGGATCTTGCCGGCGCGCTTGAGGGCCTTCTTGTCCAGCTTGGCCTGGGCCTTGCGCTGCTTCTTGGAGGCCTTCAGGTCGGCCTTGCGCTGCTTGCCCGCGGCCTTGAGGTCGTCCTTGCGCTCGCGGTCGGCGGCCCGGACGCCTTCGCGGTACGCCTTGTCCTTCAGCTTCGCCTCATGCCGGGCATCTTCCTTCGCCTTGGCCTTGGCGGCCTTCAGCTTCAGTTTCGTTTCGCGGCGGCGGTCGCGGTAGTCGCGGATGAAGCTCATGGAATCCCTGTTCTGCATCGGTTGCTGTCGGTGGCCGCCTCACCGCCGGGTGCTCCGGCCGCGCGGTGGCCGCGGTTCACTAGGTTCACTTTCGTCGTTCCCAACCAGATTAACCCCGGTCCGGGTAGGGCGATACCCTGGTGACATCGTGAGCACCCAGGATAGCGCCCAACAGCCGGTGACCGGGCCCGATTTGGTCGGGTGCAGGTACCGGCTGGTGCTGGATCGCACCCGCGGGCGGGAGGAGTCGGCGGAGACGGAGTCGGGTCGCCGCCGGTCGGAGCTGGCGCGGTCGCATCGGGCGCAGGTGGTGGCGTCGTTGCCGGATCCGGTGGTGATCCCGGAGGGGCCGGACGCGGATTTGGCCACGTTGGAGGCGATTGCGGCGGGGGCGCCGCTGATCGTGGGCGGGGTGCTGCGGCATGAGCGGCCGGATGGCCCGCGGGCGTTCGCGGGGATTTCGGAGGAGTGCCGGGTCGATTTGCTGGTGAAGCTCGACGATGCGCCGGAGACGCCGGGGCCGCGGTACATGCCGGTGGCAGTCGCCCCGCACAAGTTGCTGGAGCCGCGGCGGGGCCGGGCGTTGGCGGCGCGGGTGCTGCCGGTGGCGCGGTTGGGCCGGGCGGGCGTGTTCGGCCGGGGGCCGCGGGCGGGCATCGTGGTCGATGAGTCGCTGAAGTTGCGCCACAATGCCGCGGATGCGGCACGGGTGGGGCAGGCCGCCGCGCTGCTGCATCGCCTGGGGGTGTCGAGTGGCCTGGTCGGCGGCATCGGCGCGGATGCGACGCGGGTGGTGGTCGCCGAGGAGGGGCCGCGGGTGGCCGCCTACCGCGATGCTTTGCGACGTGCCCGTGCCGCCATCTACGCGGTCAACGGCGAGGAGTCGCCGTGGGAGGTCGGGGAGTGGCCGTTGGCGCCGCGGAAGGTGCGGGAGTGCCGGGCGTGCCGCTGGCGGGATTTCTGCGGGGAGAGGTTGCGGGAAATGGACGACATTTCCCTGTTGCTGCCGGGCAACCGGGCGGATCGGTACCGCGAGGAGGGCATCCACACGATCCGGGGGCTGGCGCGGGCGGAGTGGGCCGGCGAGCACCGGCATTTGGCGCGGTTGGCGGTGTCGGGGGAGCCGGCGGCGCTGCGGGAGCGGGTGCCGTCGGCGCCGCGGGCGGACGTGGAAATCGATGTGGATCTGGAGGCCTACCCGGGCCATGGCGCGTACCTGTGGGGCGCGTGGGTCGGCGGGGCCGCGGTCGACGACGGGTACGTCCCGCACGTGACCTGGGCCGGGCCGGGCCCGGAGGGGCTGGGCGGCGCCGCGGAGGCGGAGAACTTCGCGCGGTTCTGGGCGTGGCTGATGGCGCGCCGGGCGGAGGCCCGGGCCGCGGGCAGGACCTTCCGCGCCTACTGCTGGGCGTCGGAGGGCGAGAACCATTGGCTGCGGTATTCGGCGCAGCGTTTCGCGGGGATGGGCGCGGTCGCCGAAGCCCCCGCCGGCGCCGCCGGGGAGTCCGGGCCGCTGCGGGTGGTGGAGGTGCCCACGGTGGCGGAGGTCGAGCGGTTCATCGCGTCCGACGAGTGGGTCGACCTGTTCCGCGTGGTGAAGGCGCAGCTCATCTCCCCGGCCGGCCATGGTCTGAAGGTGGTGGCGCCGATGGCGGGGTTCCATTGGCGCGACGAGGACTCCGACGGCGAGGCGTCGCTGGGCTTTTACCGCGAGGCGGTGGGGCTTTCCGACGGCGACCCCGCCGGCGCCCGCGCGAAGCTGCTGCGCTACAACGAGGACGACTGCCGGGCGACGGCCATCGTGCGCGACTGGATCGACGGCGGGCGCGCGGCGGCCGAGGTCCCCTACGTCGGGGACCTCGGCTAAGGGCCGGTCACGCGGCACCGGTCATGCGGCGGTGGCCGGGCGGTCAGGCACCGGTCACGCGGCACCGACCGGGCGGCGGGTCAGTCCCGCAGCCAGGTGACCGCGGCGTCGGTGATGTCGCCGGGGGTCATCGAGACGTCGAAGACTCGGCCCGCTTCGTCGTCGGCAAGCAATTCGAGGGTGGCGAACTGCGAATCCAGCAGCGTCGTGGGCATGAAGTGCCCCGGCCGCGCCGCCATCCGCGCGCCCATCAGCTCCCGCGAACCGTGCAGGTGCAGGAACACCGTGTCCGGGGCGGCCTTCCGGATGCGGTCGCGGTAGGAGCGCTTCAGGGCGGAGCAGGCGATGACGCCGCCGTCGGAACGCCCCGCGAGCCACTCCCCGACCAACGTCAACCACGGCCACCGGTCGTCGTCGGTCAGCGGCACGCCCGACGCCATCTTCTCGATGTTGGCCCGGGGATGCAGGTCATCCCCGTCCATGAACGGCACGCCCAACTTCAGGGCCAGCAACTCCCCGACGGTCGACTTGCCGCAGCTGGACACCCCCATCACCACCACGCGCGGCCCACCCGCGGAGGGCGGGGCGGCGGGGATGTGGGCGTCGGAAAGCGGGGAACCTTCGGTGGGCATTTCCCGGGTCCTTTCGGTGGCGGCCGGCTACCAGTTGTGGACGGTGCCGTCGGCGAGGCGGTTGTACGGCAGGTAAGCCTGCTCGTACGGGAACTTTTCGGCGATCTCAGGGTGGAAGGTCACGCCCAGGCCCGGCGTGTCCGACGGGTGCAGCATGCCGTTCTCGAAGGTCATGGTGGTCTCGAAGACCTCCAGCGTCTCCGGCGTGTGCGTCATGTACTCCTGGGCGCCGTAATTGTGGATGTTGATGTCCAGGTGCAGCTCCGCCGCGAAACCAATCGGGGAGACGTCCGTCGGGCCGTGGAAACCGGACTTGATCTGGTACGGCTCGGCCTGCGCCATCACCTTCTTCAAACGGGGTGATGACGCCGAAGTGCGTGGTCGCGCAGCGGACGTAGTCGATGAGCTGCTCGTTGATCAGGTCCTTGATGTCGTAGACCGTGTTGAACACCTCGCCGATGGCCAGCGGGGTCGTCGACTGCTGGCGCACGTACCGCAG
>DUOR01000011.1 GCA_012838715.1 Actinomycetales bacterium | reverse complement strand
GTGGACCCGGCCGAGCCCGCGTCGGCACGCGATCCCGCGCCGGCACCCGAGCCAGCACCGGAACCCGAACCCGCGCCGGCGTCCCCGCCATCGACGCGGACGCCCGCGTCCCGCAGCGCCGCGGTCACGTCCCGCAGCACCCAGCCCATGGCGCGCGACGGGGGCGCGATGTGCAGCGGGTGGCTGCCGCCGTCGGCAAGCGAGCCGAATTGCGCCACGTAATTGGGGCCGCCGGCCTTGGCACCCGGCCCGACGGAGGAGCCCTTCCAGCCGCCGAAGGGCTGGCGGCGGACGATGGCGCCGGTGATGTGGCGGTTGACGTACGCGTTGCCGACCTCCACGCGGTCGAGCCAGAAGGCGACCTCGTCGGCGTCCAGGGTGTGGATGCCGCCGGTCAGGCCGAAATCGACGGCGTTCTGCCATTCGATGGCGGTCTCCAGGTCGGGGGCGCGCATGATGCCCAGGACCGGCCCGAAGCACTCGGTTTCGTGGAACCAGGAGCCGGGCTTGACCTTGTCGCGGATGCCCGGCGACCACACCAGGCCCTCCTCATCCAGCTTGCGGGGCCGCAGCAGCCACTCCTCGCCGGGGTCGAGCCGGGTGAGGCCGCGCTCGAGTTTCTGGCCCGGCGCCTCGACCAGCGGGTTCATGTCGGTGCCCAGGTCGCGGCCGTGGCCGACCTCGAGGGTCGAGGCGGCGTCGAGGATCTGGTTCATCAGGCGCTCGGACTCGCCGGCCGCGCCGACCAGAATGGCCAGGGAGCCCGCCGAGCACTTCTGCCCGGCGTGGCCGAACGCGGAGTCGACGATGTCGCGCGCCGCCAGATCCGGGTCGGCCGCCGGGGTGACGATGATGGCGTTCTTGCCGCTCGTCTCCGCGAACACCGGCCGGTCCGGCCGCCACCCGCGGAACAGGGCGGCGGTCTCCGAGGCGCCGGTGAGAATCACCGCGTCCACCCCGTCATGCGTGATCAGCGCACGCCCGGCGTCGCCCTCGTCGGTGTTGGCCAGCTGAATCAGGTCCGGGTCGGCGCCGGCGTCGGCGAGCCCGTCGCGCAGCGCCGCCACGGCGACCTCCGCGATGCGCACCACCTGCGGGGCGGGGGAGATGATCACCGCCGAACCGGCGGCCAGCGCCGCCACCATGCCGCCGACCGGGATGGCCACCGGGAAGTTCCACGGCGGCGACACCACGGTGACGCGGTTCGGGGTGAACGTCACGCCGGGCTCGTCGGCGAGCACCCGCGCGCAGTGCGCGTAGTAGCGCACGAAGTCGATGGCCTCGCTGATTTCGGGGTCGGCCTCCGCGATGGTCTTGCCCGGGCCGTGCACCGCGGCGGCGAGCAGCTCCGCGCGGCGCGACGCCAGCCGCTTGCCGACGGTGGCCAGCACGTCGGCCCGGCCGTCCTCCCCGAGATCCGCCCACGCGACCTGGACGCGGGCGGCCCGGTCGACGATGCCGTCGACGTCGGCGACGTCTTCGATGAGCGGCGCGGTCTCCGGCCCCGGGTCGGCGTCGGCGGACACGATGGACTTCGCCCACTCGCGGTTGGCGGGCAGGGCGGGGTCGGTGTCGGGTTCGTTGGCGAAGGTCGTGGTGGACTGGGCGTCGGCGGCGCGCGGCGTGGTCACGGTGCCGGGCTCGCGCTCGGCGCGGCGGTCCTGGGTGCGGCGCGGCTCGGCCGCGACGTCGTTGCGGTCGCCGACGGAGTCGCGGAAACGCTCGACCTGCTCGTCCATCGCGTCGCGGCGGCCGGTGTCGGTCATCGCGTGGAGGAAGTTCTCCTCCGCGGCGTTCTCCTCCAGGCGGCGCACCAGGTAGGACACCGCCACGTCGAAGCTGCGGACGTCGACGACCGGGGTGTACAGGATGAGCCTGCCGACGTCGGCCTCGATGGCGTCCTGCTGCGTCGGCGCCATGCCCTGCAGCATCTCCGCGTCGATCTGGTCCTCGACGCCGCGGGCGCGGGCCAGCTCCACGGCGGTGGCCATGGAGAACAGGTTGTGGCTGGCGACGCCGACGCGCAGGTGCCCGGCATGCTCGGGGCGCAGGACGCGGTCGAGGAGCCGCAGGTAGTTGGCGTCGGTCTCGGCCTTGGTGGCGTAGGGGGCGCGCTCCCAGCCGTGCAGGTCGGCCGAGACGGTTTCCATCGACAGGTTCGCGCCCTTGACCAGGCGGACCTTCAGCGGGGCGCCGCCGTCGGCGACGCGCTTGGCGGCGAAGTCGAGCAGCCGGTCCAGCGCGGCGACGGAGTCCGGCAGGTACGCCTGCAGCACGATGCCGGCTTCGACGTGCCTGAACTCCTCCTCGCCGAGGATGCGCTCGAAGACCTCGAGCGTCAGCTCCAGGTCGTGGTACTCCTCCATGTCGAGGTTGATGAACGGCGGGCGGGCGCGGCCGGACTTCGTGCCGCCCGCCTCCTCCGCCGCAATCCGGTACAGCGGCCGCAGCGTTTCCACGAGCCGGTCGACGCTGCCGTCGAAGTCCCACGGGTTCAGCTGGGAGACGACGCTCGACGCCTTCACCGAGACGTAGTCGACGTTCGGGTCGCGCAGCAGATCCATCGTGTCCTGCAGGCGGCGGTTGGCCTCCCGCTCGCCGAGCACCGCCTCGCCCAGGAGGTTGAGGTTCAGCTGACGGCCGCGGGAGCGGGCGTCGGAAAGCAGGTCCCGCAGCGCGGAACCCTCGGAGTCGAGGACGAGGTGCCCCACCAGCTGGCGCATGCGGCGCCGCGCCACCGGCATGACGATGCCGGGCAGCCGCTCCGCCAACGCCCCGCCCAGGCGCATCGCCGCGCGGTCGAGGGAGGAGAGGAAGCCGGGCACTGAAGAGCCGCCCGTAATCTTCGTCAATTGCCGGGCGGCGGTGGCGTTGTCCTCGGGGCGGGCGACCTGATCCACGAACGCCATCGTGTAGTCGACGCCGTCGGGGTCGTGCACGAGCTTCGCCAGCTGCTCCGCCGCGTGCCCCGCCTTGTCCCGCCGGTCGATTTTCCCGGTGATTTTGTCGGTGAGACGCTGCCCGTCTTGTTCACCCTGCTTGCCGACGCCCCCGCCTTCGCCCTCACCGGAGTCCCGCCACCAGCGCAGCGCCCGCTCCACGGCGGCGTCCGCGACGGATTCCAGGGTGGTCGGATCGGCCGGGGAAGTGGCGTTGGCGTCCGTCGGGTGGTTCGTGGCGGTCATCGTCGAGTCTCCGTTTTCGCGTCGGGGGCATCCCCGCGTGAGCCGGGGCACCCGTGGAATGCGCGGGAAAGGGCACCGGTGAACACCGGTTCCTTTGGCGACGATACGTACTCCCGTGTGACGGAGACAACACTGCTGCGTACAGCGGTGCGGGAGGGCGAAAAACGCGAAACCCCGGTGGCGCGGCTCCGGGGGAGCCGGCCGACCGGGGTCGGGGTGCGCGGGTGCGCGGTGCGTGCTTTCGCGGTGCGCGCCGCGCGGTGCGGTTCCTAGATGAAGAACATGAGCACCGCGGTGACGAGCCACAGCAGGGCGAAGATGCCGGAGAACATGGACAGCTGGCCCTTGGCCTTGTCCCAGTCAAGGTTGGCGGCCTTGTCGGCGCGCTCGCGGAAGTCCGGGTCGTCGGTCATCTCGTCCTCGCCGGTGACGCCGAGGCCGGCCATCATCAGGCGCTGCTTCGGGGTGATGAGGAAGTACAGGACGGCCCAGGCGACGATCGCCAGCAGGATGGAGGTGTGCAGGGCGCCGGACTTCATGTAGTAGTCCAGGTCGGTGAACATGACGCCGAAGCCCAGCAGCGGCACCGCCAGGGACCACAGGCCGTAGGTGCGGGTGATGGCGTGCATCGTGCGGGCGGCGCCGACGGTGCCGGCTTCGCCGCCGCGGGCGGCGAGCGCCAGGCGCGGGAACATGGAGATGGCGACGGTGACCGGGCCGAGCAGCAGGATGGCCGCGACGACGTGGGCGATGAGGATGACGTTGTTCACGTGAACCTTTCAGGGTGGCGTGCAGGGGTCACGGGCAAACCGGGGTCCGATCGGATTGCCCCAACGGGCGGCAATGGTATCCGAAGTTCAGCCGGGGCGCGTAACTGTTTCCGGCGCTGCGTCGATAAGTTCGCGCTCGGCAATAATCGCACGTCAAAAGTGTGATCTGGGTCATGTTGACGCCGTCAGCCGAGCCCGCATGCGTCGGCCATCGCCTCCCAGTCGGCCACGGACACGGGCAGCTCCCAGGCGACGGCCGCCTCGAGGTACCGCACGGCGTACGGGCAGCGGAGGTCGCGGGGCGCGGGCAGCCATTCGGCGGGCGTGGCGTCGGACTTCGCGCGGTTGACGGCGGAGGCGGTGGGCACCAGGTTCCGGGCGACGTCGTTGGCGAACCCCCGGCGTTGCGAGGGCGTCCAGGCGTGCGCCCCGAAATCCCACGCCGCCGCGAGGGGATAGACGTGGTCGATGTCCACGCCGTCGGGCACCAGTGCCTCACCGGTGTAGGGGTCGGCGCCGGCCCATTCGTCGAGGACGACCTCCCGCGTGGTGCGCGGGCCGACGGACGACCACCCGCCGAACCGCGAGCGGTCGTACCCTGTCACCGTGACCCGTTCCCGCACCACGCGGACGTCGTGGAGGAGGCGGGTGGCGGTGGTGCGGTCGTCGGCAAGCGGCGGGGAGCAGGCGGCGAGCAGCGCCGCGCAGGACACGGCGACGGTGAGCAGTGCGGGCAGTGCGCGCAGTGCGGTGCGGGGAACGGGCGGGGGAGCGGACGGGGCAGGTGGGAAAGGCTGCGGGGGAGCGGACGGGGTGCGGGATCGGCGAAGGCGGGCCACGTCCTGATTGGACGCGGCCCGCCTTCGTTTGGTTCCGGGGTCATCCGGCGGCGGTGCACCCGCCGCGGGAAAACAAGCCCGGACCCGGGTTGCGTGAACCGGGGTCAGCCGGAGCCGGCCCGGGGTCGGCCGGGAGGCTTACGCCTTCTCGACCTTCACGGCGGCGCCCTTCGGGGCGGCCGGAACGCGGGACTCCTCGAGCGCGGCCTCGTACTTGTCCACGACGGACTGGGCCGGCGGCTTGGTGGCCAGGGTGACGGCGACCATCGCGATGATGGAGGCCAGGACGCCCGGGACGATCTCGTACAGGGTCTCGGTCAGCGGGCTCATGCCCCACGCGAAGGAGACGATGGCGCCGGCGAGCATGCCCGCCGCGGCGCCCGGCACGTTGAGGCGGCGCCAGTACAGGGTGGCCACGACGACGGGGCCGAACGCGGCGCCGAAACCGGCCCACGCGAAACCGACCAGCGCGAGGATCGAGCTGTTCGGGTTGGCCGCGATGAGCGCCGCGATGATGGCGACGCCGGCGACGGCCAGGCGGGACAGCAACAGCGAGGTCTTCGACTTCAGGTTCTTGTTGACCACGCCGCGGTACAGGTCCTCCACCAGGGCGGAGGAGGTGACCAGCAGCTGCGAGGACACCGTCGACATGATGGCGGCCAGCACGGCGGTGAGAATCAGGCCGGCGATGAGCGGGTGGAACAGGACGCGGGACAGGTCCAGGAAGATGGTCTCGTAGGACTCGGTGTCCGTGATGGACGCTTCCGGGTGGTTGGAGAAGTACACGACCGAGGTCAGCGCGACCAGCACGGCGCCGATCATGCAGATGACCTGCCAGGTGACGCCGTAACGGCGGCCGGCGACGGCGTCGGCGGGGGAGCGCAGCGCCATGAAGCGCACGATGATGTGCGGCTGGCCGAAGTAGCCCAGGCCCCAGCCGATGAGGCCGATGGTGGTGATCAGCGGGATGCCGGAGAACATGTTGAAGAAGCCCTCGACCGGCTCTCCCTCACTGCCCGGGTAGGGGTTCTCGGCGGGCCAGGAGAAGATCTCGGACACCGGGGTGCCCTCGCCCGACAGGGTGATCAGCGCGACGACCGGCACCAGGACCAGCGCCACGAACATGATGATGCCCTGCACCGTGTCCGTGTAGGACACCGCCAGGAAACCGCCGAACAGCGTGTACAGCACGGTCACGCCGGCGACGAGCAGCATGCCGGTGAGGTAGTTGCCGCCGAAGGTGGACTCCCAGTAACGGCCGCCGGCGACCATGCCGGAGGACACGTAGAAGGTGAAGAACACCAGGATGATGATGCCCGCGGCGACGCGCAGCACCTTGGTGCGGTCCTCCAGGCGGTTCTCCAGGAACGACGGGATGGTGATGGAGTTCTTCGCCGCCGCGGTGTACGTGCGCAGGCGCGGCGCGGTGAGCTTCCAGTTGGCCCACGCGCCGATGCACAGGCCGATGGCGATCCACGTCTGGTTCAGGCCCGACAGGTAAATGGCGCCGGGCAGGCCCATCAGCAGCCAACCGGACATGTCCGACGCGCCGGCGGACAGCGCCGCCACGAACGGGTGCAGGCCGCGGCCGCCGACCATGTAATCGTCGTAACCGGTGGTTTTCCGGTAGCCGAGGTAACCGATCAGCAGCACGCCGATCAGATATATGACGATGGCGATGAGGAACCACGTCGTCTGTTCCAAGGTCCAACTCCTTTTCATTGGTGCCGCGCGGGGCGTCGCCGTGCGGGGCCGGGGTGGACCGTGGTCACGGTGTCCGCTTTCCGACGCCCCGATCCGGCAATCGCCTTCGGGCGCGGCGCCCGGCCTGTTCGGCGGGCGGTCGATACGGATTGGTGACTCGGACGACCGTTGCACGTCGTTCATCGGGTGGCAAAGCGGCCGGGGCGGATAAGTGGTGGTCGCGGCGCTGATGAATCCTTAACGGGGGCTGTGAGCGGGGAAAATAACAAAACGGCAACAATAATGTTTTGGGTAGTGAGGTTTCGGTGTTCGCCGGGTAATGGGCGTCACACTTCGGGGCGGTTCCGCAGTGGTTCCGTGGCGGTCCCGTGGCGGTTCCGGGCCGGTCATGTCGTTCGGCGCGGTGCGGCGGGCCGGGGAACGGTGGGGAACAGGTGGTCGAGGGCCAATCCGGGTGGGGTGGCACAATCGGGGCCATGACGACTACGGAGACCTCGGCCAGTGGGCGGGCGTCGGTGGCGGGGGACGCGCCGACGCATCTGCTGCATGGTCTGTGGCTGCCGTCGTCGGGGCTGCACCTGTGGCTGGAGCGGGTCGAGGGGCACCGGGTGCTCGGCGCGGCGGACGATGCCGCGGAGGCTGCGCTGCCGCCGGTGGCGGTCGGGCTGCTGCGGGCCGTGCCGCGCGGCCGGCCCGAGGTGGAGCTGCGCACGCCGAAGGGCAAGAAGGTCCGCCACGTCATCCCCACGTGGAATTTCATCCCCGAGCAGGCCGTCGCGGTGCTGGAGTCCCTGCGGCACGAGGCCGCGCACCCGGCGCTGGCGCCGGACCTCAAGTACATCGTCCGCGTGCAGGCCGCATTGGAGAGGTGGGCCCGCGCCGGGCGCGCCCTGGTGGCCGTGATGTGGGAGGACGGCTCCTGGTGGCCGCAGTGGCGGTTGCCCGAGGGGCTGCAGGAAGCTGCGTGGCGGGCGCAGACCGTGCAGCGCACCCCGCCGGTGCTGGCGGCCAACGGCGGGAAGGGGATGGTCGACGACCTGATTGACCGGCTGTTCCATTGGACGGTCAACGGGTTGCTGTCGGATTTGCCGGAGCCGCCGCGGGGCCGCCAGCATTTCGTCCGTTCGTTGCTGGATTCGGAGCCGCTGCGCCGCGCCAGCGCCGACGTCGCGGGGGATTTGGCGCAGTGGCGCGCGTCGGTGACCGGCGAGGACGTGCGGCTGCTGCTCGTCGTGGAGGAGCCGGACGATCTGGAGCCGGCGCGGCCGTCGGTCCGCGAACTCGTGCCCGGCCTGGCCGAGGCGATGGATCGCATCGGGGGTTCCGCGGAAGGGGAGGAGCCGCTGCTGTGGCCGCTGCGGATGCATTACCGCATCGGCGTCGACGCACCGGAGCGCCTCGACCCCGCGCTGTGCCGGGGTTCGGTGCTGTCGCAGTTGGGCCCCCAGCTGGATCTGGCGCAGAAGGTGTTCCCGGTGTTCAAGACCGCCGCGGACGCCGGCGAGGGCCTTGATCTGCTGCTGACGCCGGAGCAGGTGATTGAGCTGGTGCGGGACGGCGTCGGCAAGCTCCGCGAGGTGGGCATCACGGTGCTGCTGCCCCGCAACTGGATGGCGGCCGAACCGACGCTGCGGCTGGAGGTCACGCCGCAGGAGCTGGAGCCGACGGGGTCGGTGCGCGGCGCGACGGAATCGCGCGTCGGGTTCAACCAGCTGGTCGACTACAAGTGGAAGCTCGCCCTCGGCGGCGAGGAACTGTCGGCGGCGGAACTGGCGCGGCTGTCGCAGGCCGGCGCCGGGCTGGTGAAGCTGCGCGACAACTGGATTCACGCGGACTCGGAGGCCACCCGGCGGGCCCTGAAGTTCCTGCAGGAGCAGACGAAGGCCGGCGCGGAAATCGGCGCCGGGTCGGCGGAACTGAAGGAACTGCACTTCGTCGAGGGCGCCGCGGACATCGCACCGGTGCCCGTCGACGTCGACGCCAAGGGGTGGGCGGCCGACATCATGGGCGGCGGCGATCCCTCCGACGGGTCGGCCGGTGCGCCGGGGAAGGGGCTGACGTCGAAATTCGCGACGTCGGAAAGCGTGGGCGTGCCGGCGGGGTTCGACGGCGAACTGCGCCACTACCAGCGGCGCGGCCTGGACTGGCTGGCGTGGATGTCGCGCGGCGGGTTCGGCGTCATCCTCGCCGACGACATGGGCCTGGGCAAGACCGTGCAGATTCTCGCGCTGCTGCAGCATGAGAAGGAGGAAAGGGTGGCGGCGGAGGCGGACGAGGCGGCGGCACAGCACGCGGACGCGCCGGCCACGCGCGCGGCCGGTCCCTCCCTGCTCATCGCGCCGATGTCGGTGGTGTCGAATTGGGCGGCGGAGGCGGCGCGGTTCACGCCGGGGCTGCGCGTGGCGGTGATGCACGGGTCGGGGCGGCCGCGCGGCGAGGATCTGAAGGAGAAGGCCGAGGCCGCGGATCTGGTGGTGACCACCTACGGCGTCGTGGCGCGGGACGTCGCCGAGTGGGCTGAGGTCGAGTGGGATCACGTCGTCCTCGATGAGGCGCAGGCGATCAAGAACCCGAACACCGCGGTGTCGAAGGCGGTGCGGAAGCTGCCGGCGCGCCACCGCATCGCGCTGACCGGCACGCCGGTGGAGAACAATCTCGGCGAGCTGCGGACCATCATGGATTTCTGCAACCCGAACATGCTGGGCTCGGCGACGACGTTCCGCACCCGCTTCGCCGCGCCCATCGAGCGCGAGCAGGACACGGGCCGGTTGGAGCAGCTGCGCGCCATCACCGCGCCGTTCATCCTGCGCCGCATGAAGACCGATCCCGGCATCCTCGACGACCTCCCGGAGAAGGAGGAGAACGTCACCCTCGTGACGCTGACCCCCGAGCAGGCGCTGCTCTACCAGGGGTGGGTGGACGAGCTGGAGGAGGCGGTGCGCGCCGCGAAGGGCATGAAGCGGCGGGCGCTGGTGCTGAAGGGCATCACGAAGCTGAAGCAGATCTGCAACCATCCGGCGCATTTCCAGGGCGATGGTTCGCCGATGCTGGCGCGCGGCCGGCACCGCTCCGGGAAGGTGGCGGAGCTGGAGCGCATCATCGACGCGGCCGTGCTTGCCGACGAGCGCGTGCTCGTGTTCACCCAGTACACGACCTTCGGGCGGATGCTGCTGCCGTGGCTGGAGAAGCGGCTGGGCACGGCGATCCCGTTCCTGCACGGCGGCGTGTCCCGGACGGCGCGGCAGACGATGGTCGAGGAGTTCAACGCCCCGGAGGGCCCGCCGGTGATGCTGCTGAGCCTGAAGGCCGGCGGCACCGGCCTGAACCTCACCGCCGCGAACCATGTGGTGCACGTGGACCGGTGGTGGAACCCTGCGGTGGAGAACCAGGCCACCGACCGCGCCTACCGCATCGGCCAGCGCCGCGACGTGCAGGTGCACAAGCTGGTGGCGAAGGGGACCATCGAGGAGCGCATCGACGAGGTCATCGCGGGCAAGGTCGACCTCGCGCGGGCCGTCATGCCCACCGGCGAGGCCTGGCTGACGGAGATGGGCTTCGACGAACTGCAGCGCCTGTGGCGCCTGGACGACGCGCAGCGGCGGGCCGCGGTCGCCGCGGGGTC
>DUOR01000111.1 GCA_012838715.1 Actinomycetales bacterium | reverse complement strand
CGGCCGTTCCCGACGTCCCCGACGTCACCGGCGGCCCCGACGTCACCGACGTCACCGACGGCCCCGCCCCCGGCACCTTCCACGCCCGGCGCGCGACGGTGGTCCTGTCGTTGGCGGTGGCCGCGCTCGTCCTCGCACTCATCGCCTCACTGTCGATCGGCCGGTTCAACGTGCCGTTCAACGAGGTCGCCCGGATGCTCATCGGCCAGGTCCTGGACATCCGCCAAACGTGGACGGCGCAGGAGGAGCAGGTCGTCCTCGGGTCGCGGCTGCCCCGGGTCCTGCTTGCGATGATTGTCGGCGGCGGACTTGCCCTGGCCGGCGCGACCCTGCAGGCGGTGTTCCGGAATCCCCTGGTCAGCCCGCAGGTCATCGGCGTTTCTTCGGGTGCGTCGTTCGGCGGGGTGCTCGCGCTGATGCTGGGGCTGGGCACCACGTGGCTCATCGGCCTGTCGTTCGCGATGGGTGCGCTGGCCATCTGGATCGTCATCGGCATCGGCCGCACCCGCACCGGGGGTTCGGTGCTGATGATCGTCCTCGGCGGCGTCGTCGTCAGCGCGCTGTTCTCGGCGCTGGTCTCGCTCGTGACCACCTTGGCCGACCCGTACACGACCCTGCCGTCGATCGTCTTCTGGCTGATGGGGTCCCTGACCGCCGCCTCCATGCAGAAGGTCGCGGTGGCCCTGGTGCCGGTGGCCGTCGGCACGGCGGTGATCCTCCTGCTGAGGTGGCGCATCAACGTGCTCAGCCTGGGTGACGTCGAGGCCCGTTCGCTGGGGCTGCGGCCGCAGCCGTTGCGGGTGCTGCTGCTGGCGATGGTGGCGCTGATGACGGCCGGCGCGGTCGCCGTCTCCGGCGTCATCGGGTGGGTGGGGCTGGTCGTGCCGCATATCGCCCGACTCATCGTCGGCCCCGACCACCGCGTGCTGATGCCGTTGTCCGTGCTCATCGGCGCCGGTTACCTGGCGCTCATCGACACGTTGTCGCGGTCGGTGTCGACGACCGAACTGCCGGTGGGCATCCTCACGGCGGTCATCGGCGCGCCCGTGTTCATTTGGCTGCTGCGCACGAACCGCCGCGGCTCCACCATCGAGGATTAAGGGGACATTCCATGATTGACGCCCGGAATCTCGGGTTCCGCTACCACGGTGGCCGGTGGGTGTTCCGCGGCCTGGACGTGACGGTGGGGCCCGCGACCATCACGTCGCTGCTCGGTTCGAATGGCGCCGGCAAGTCGACGCTGCTCCGGCTGTTGGCGGGGATCACGGACCCGTCGGAAGGCTCGGTGACCCGCGACGGCGAAGTCGGTTTCGTGCCGCAGGCGACGGCCGGGGTGTTCCAGTACCCGGTGTTCGACATGGTCCTCATGGGCAGGGCCCGCCGGCTGGGGATGTTCTCCCAGCCGGGCGCCCGGGACCGCCGAATCGCGGCCGACGCGCTGGACCGCGTGGGCATGTCCCACCTGGCGTCGCGCCCGTTCACCGGCCTGTCCGGTGGGCAGCAGCAGCTCATCCTCATCGCTCGGGCGCTGGCCACGGAATGCGACACCCTCATCCTCGATGAGCCGGTTTCCGCCCTTGACCTGCGCAATCAGGCGAAGGTCTTGGAGCTGCTCGCCGACCTGCGGCGGGAGGGCATGGCCGTCGTCCTGTCCACCCACAGCCCCGAGCATGCCCTCCACCTGGGCGGCCAGGCGCTCGTCCTGGACCCGGTGGAGGGGTTGCGGGCGGGCCCCGCCGACCAGTTGCTTGCCGACGACGTGCTCAGCGACCTGTACGGGATCGACCTTTTCCGGGTCGCGGTCCCCGACGGCGAACGCCGGCGGGACATCGTCGTCACGCGCTACGACAGCGTGCGCGACGCCGTCACGGTGCCCTAGCGGCGCTGCAGCGGCGCCCGCGGTGCTCCCACGGTGCCGCCGCGGCGCGGTAGCGGCGCCCTGAAACCGTCAGTCCCCCATCCCAATCCGTCCGTACCAACCCGTCCGTACCAACCCCCATCCCACCCCCCTCCCAACCACGAAGGAAAAAATGACCGACACACAGTCCGGGCCCGGCAGGGTCCTCTATCTGCGCATGGGCGCCACGTCCATGGTCAACCCGCAGTCGCCGGCGCTGGGCGCCGTCACCCACATCGACGCATACGATTTCGCTGACGCGGACCTGTCCGGGGTTTCCGGAATCCTCATTTCCATGGCCGTCGACCAGCAGTTCCTGGGGACGCAGGCCGGCAAGTTCGAGGAATTCATCCACCGCGGCGGTCGCGTCGCCGTGATGGGGCACCCGGTGGTGAAGTTCCTGCCGAAGCAGGGTGACTTCCGGAAGCTCGACTACGCCGCCCCCACCGAGCTCTACCTCTCCCCCGGCGACCCGCACCCGGTGTGGGCCGGCGTGGACTTCCTCGACGTCAGTGCCCGCCGCGGCATCACCGGGTTCTACGCCCGCGGTTACACGCTGAACCATCCGGCGGGGGCGATCATCGCCTCCCGGATCGGACCGGAGCGGCTCCCGGCCGACTACGTGTACGCCCATGGCCGCGGCCGCGTGCTCATCCACCCCGGCATCGAGGTCGGGGTGTTCGCCGGCGACGGCAACACCGCCGCCCGCATCCACCCGCAACTGATCGATTGGCTGATGTCCCGATGAACAATCCCCTCCCCACCGTCGTCCTCCCCGACGGTTCCGTCCTCCACCGTTCCGATGAGGCCCCGATGGGTCGCGGCCGCCTGGCCATCATCCACAACGGCACCTACTTCCACCTGACCGCGATGCGGGATCCGGCGATCCTCGCGCATCAGCCAACCTGGTTCTACCTGCCCGAACTGAAGCCGGGTGACCTCGACGGATTCGAGACCGTTGTTCTCGCGGATCGCATGCACCCCGGGCTCGTCCGCGCGCACGCGGAGGAGTTCAGGGCGGTCGCCGAGGCCGGCAACACGCTCGTGGTCCTGGGCATCAACGAGGTGGAGTCCTGGCTGCCGGGCCTGCGCCACTTCGACCGGCCGACGAACTTCTGGTGGTGGTCCGTCGGGGAGGACCCCGGCATCCGGCCGGCATCCGGCGACCATCCCGCCTGGAAGTACCTCGCGTCGAAGGCGGTCATCTGGCACCACCATGGCGCGTACGTCACCGAGTCGCCGACGACGCCCCTGGTCCGCCTCGAGGAGAAGGACGGCGACGGGGACTGGAACGAGGTCGGCGCGATCCTGCTGGAGGACCGGGATTCCACCCCGGGGCGCATCATCGTCACTTCCCTGGACCCGTTCTTCCACCACGGCAGCAACTTCATGCCCGGTTCGACGCGCTTCCTCTACGGGCTGTTGCGCTGGGTCGACCACCGGGACTGATGCCGGGACCCCGGGAGTCCCGGCCGTGGGGGTGCGGCCGGGGTTCCGGATGGGCCGACGTCGGAAAGCGCGTGCCCTACGGCAATTGGTGGACGCGCGCCCCGTCGGCTCGGGTGCACACGGCGACGGCGCCGAGTTCCGCCGAGCGCGCGGCCGACGGCGACGAACAGGCCCAATCGTCGATGTAGACGTAGGCGCCCTCCCCTTCGCCGAGGCCACGGTCGCGCGCGGAGAGGTAGCGGATGCCGACGTCGGTCGCCTCCGGGCAGCCGACGTCGCCGCTGATGATGCGCCACGTGTCCGGGCCCATCGAGCAGTCGCCGATGCCGCCGAGATTGAGGTCCGCGGCGTTCGCGTCATCGGGGGCGTCGGCCGATTGGTCGGGGTTGGCGTCGGCGTTGACGTCGGGGTTGGCGTCGGGGTTGGAGTCGGCGTCGGGGGCCGGGGCGGCGCCGCG
>DUOR01000110.1 GCA_012838715.1 Actinomycetales bacterium | reverse complement strand
GCTCCGGCCAGTGCGCCTCGTCCCACGTCTCCGCGTCGACGCAGATTCCCGCGGCCAGGCGAATCG
Organism: Actinomycetales bacterium; assembly: GCA_012838715.1. Classification (GTDB taxonomy): domain Bacteria; phylum Actinomycetota; class Actinomycetes; order Mycobacteriales; family Mycobacteriaceae; genus Corynebacterium. The sequence goes on along the minus strand of DUOR01000110.1, from coordinate 2,285 downwards.
CGGTCCCGGACGCCACGGCCCGTGCGAGCGCCGTCCTCCCGGCCGCGTCGGCCGCGCGGAAAAGGCCGTTGCCGCACGCGGCGAGCGACGGTTGGCCGCTCAACCGCGGGCGTGCTTCCCGACGAGTGCTTTCGCCCGAATGGTGTTCGTTTTCCCCCATGCCCGTTAGACGCGGGCGCCCGCGAATTCGTTCCATGGGTGCGCGGGAAGGGTGCGCCCGCCGGTGAACGGAGGGTCCTAGTCGTCCGCGTACTCCGCGTCGAGGCGTGCTTCGTCCTGTCGGCGGCCGCGCTTCTGGATCCAGAACATGACGCTCCAGCCGACTACACCGCCGACGAGTGCGCCGGTGACGTAGCCGGCGGCGGTCGCGAAGGTGGCGTCGGTGTTGTTGTAGTACAGGCCGCCGAGCCAGAGGCAGCCGGCGAGGATCATCAGCGCCCAGTCCACGGGGGTCAGGTTGGCTGCGCGGGGCCGGGGGACGTGTTTCTTCATCCACGAGATGCTCGCGAATGCGCCGATGAGGACGGGCGCCGTCGCGAGGAGCGGAATCCACGTGTTGTTCGTCGGCACGAGCCAGGCGAGGAGCGCAGCGAGGAAGAGGTTGGCGTAGGAGACGTAGTGCCAGGCGAGGGTGCTGGATTTGTGCATTATCGCGGCCTGGTATTCGTCGTCGACGCCGCTTTCGTAGTTGGCGATGATGCGGTCGTTGAAGTTCATTGCGGTTGTCCTTCCTGTTCGTCGCCGAATATCTGCTCGACGGTTCTTCCCAGTGCGCGGCAGATGTCCAGGGCCAGGTGGACGGAGGGGGAGTAGTTGCCGCGTTCGATGTTTGCGATGGTCTGCCGCGTCACGCCGACTCGTTCGGCCAGGTCGGCTTGCGACATTTCGTTCCAGCGCCGGTATTTGCGGACCATGTTGGTCGTGTCGCGTTCGTTCATCGGCCGTCCCGGGGTCTGTTCTTCATCGGTGGGGTCAGCTGCGGACCGGTGACGGGTGGGTGGGGCGTGATTCTCGGGGAATCCGCGAAAGTCCATTTCCCGTCGTGTCCTGTTTCCAATACCCAGTGTAAAGGATAGTTGACATTCTGCCAAGAGCTCCGGCGTAATTGAGGCCGGTGCGGGAGGATCCGACGCGGGCGGGGCCGACGCGGGCGGGGCCAGAGCGACCGAGGTCGACGCGGGCAGGGATCGAAAAAGGACCGCAGCTCCATGCGAGTTGCGGTCCCCTGGTGCGTGCCGACGGGCGGCGGGTCTTCGTCCGTGCCGGCGCCCTATCGCCGTGCCGCGCGAGAGCGGTTGCGGCGCTCCCGGATCATCGCGTTGACGGCCATGCCGACCAGCACGGCGCCGACGATGACGCCGATGAGCCCGAGCACGGCGGCCCACAGGGGCGGCCCGTCGACGACCGTCGGCAGGCCACCGAAAACAACGATGAGCAGCACGCCGGCGACGATGCGCACGCCGTAGGCCGTGGAGGACACGGTGGCGGGGTTGGCGGCGGTGCCCGGGGTCGTCGGGGCGGCGGCGGGTTCGCGGTGGGTTTCGCGGTGGGCGTTGTCGGTCATGCGTTCAGCGTACGGCAGGATGAACGGGACGGATTGACGTGTTGGCCGTCGGCGGCGGATGCCGGCGATGGCCGGGAGGTGGATGTGATGGGCAGGGCTCCGGGCAACCGCGACGAATGGTGGGGCGCCGCGAAGGGCACGGGGGCTGGGGCGGGCGCCGATGCTGCCGCCGATGCCACCGCTGGGGCCGCCGCTTCGCTTGCCGACGAACCCCGCATCCCCTTCGATCCCGTCGTCCTGGCGGTGGAGCCGCATGTGCTGGTGGTGGACAAGCCGCCGTTCCTGGCATCGACGCCGAACGGGCGTCTGATGCGGGCGACCGTGCAGCAGCGGCTCCGCGACGAGCGCGATGAGCCGGATCTGACGTGCATTCATCGTCTCGATCGGCTGACGTCCGGGGTGATGCTCGTCGCCCGCGACGCCGGTACCCGCGGCGTCTACCAGCGGTTGTTCCAGGATGGCGAGGTGGCGAAGACCTACGAGTGCCTCACCGTCGTCGCCGACGATTGGGCGGTCGGCGAAACCCGCGACATCGAGGTGCTGCTGGCCAACGTGCCCGCCGAACGCGGCGTGCGCGTGCGGGATATGCCCGAAACCAGCGCCGCAACCGAAGGCGCCGAAACCGGCGGCGCCGCAACCGGCGGCGCCGAAACCAGTGCCGCAGCCGCCGGAACCGCCGCAACCCCCGACCTCTCCGACCGCCCCGAGCCCCCGCACCCCG
>DUOR01000109.1 GCA_012838715.1 Actinomycetales bacterium | reverse complement strand
GGGGCCGCCGTGGGCGCCGTTGGCTCCGTCGGCCCCGTCGGCCGAGTCGTTCAGGTCCGGCCACAGCTCCTCGTGGGAGGGCTCGGTGCAGTCGGGGGCGTCGATGACGAGGGGCGCCTCGCCGCCGTCGCGGGCGGAGATGGCGGCGCGGGCGCGGGCGCGATCCTCCTCGGACAGGTCCATCAGGTTCGCGAACTCCGGGTGCCCGGCGACCAGCTCGTCGCGGGTGCCGTGGCCGGTGACGCGGCCGTCGTCGAGGACGAGCACCGTGTCCGCGAGCTCCAGGGTGGAGGATCGGTGGGCGACGATGACGGTGGTGATGTCGCCGTAATGCGTGCGCAGCGCTTCGAAGATGCGGGACTCGGTGGCGGCGTCGATGGCGGAGGTGGCGTCGTCGAGCACCAGGATCCGCGGGCGGGCCAGCAGGGCGCGGGCGAGGGCCACGCGCTGGCGCTGGCCGCCGGAGAGGTTGTGGCCGCGTTCGCCGATGGCGGTGTCCCAGCCGTCGGGGAGGTCGTCGATGAAGTTGACCTGGGCGTGCCCGGCGGCGCGGCGGATGTCGGCGTCCGGGACGTCGTCGAAGGAACCGTCGCCGGCGGCGCCCATGGCGATGTTGTCGCGCAGCGTGCCCGAGCGCAGGAAAGGATCGTCGGGGACGACGGTGATGGCGCGGCGGACGTCGTCGCCCGTGGCCTTCGCGACGTCGACCTCCGCGCCGCCCGCGCCCGTGATGCGGATGGCGCCTTCGTCGGCGATGTAGTGGCGGCCGAGGAGCTCCGTGAGAATCGTCTTGCCCGAACCGGGGCCGCCGACGAGGGCGAGGGTGTGGCCGACGGGGACGTCCACCGTGACGTCGGAAAGCAACCGGCGGCCCGAGCGGACGTGGCCGACGCCGTCCAGGCGCAGTCCGACGGGGCCGTCGGGGACGGGCAGCGGGTCGGCGGGCTCGGGGTGATCGGGCTCGGACTGGATGACCTCGCCGACGCGGTCGACGCTGGCGGCGGTCAGCTGCAGCGCGATGATCATGTTGGCCACCAGGCGCGACAGGGTGGTCAGGGTGGTCAGGTACGTCGCGAACGCGACGAAGGTGCCCACCGTGATGGTCCCGTGCAGCGCCAGCCAACCGCCCGCGGCGATGTTCGCCACCAGCGACACCTGCGGCAGCGACTGCAGCGCCGGCTGGAACCGAGCGTTGAGCTTCGCCGACCGCATGCGCATGGCGTACAGGGTGCGGGACAGACCGTTGAGGTGCTCGACCTCGCGGTTCTCCTGCGCGAACGCCTTGACCACGCGCACGCCCGTGACGGTCTCCTCCACGTGCGTGGCCACGTCGGCGGCCTGCTGCTGGGCCGTCCACGTCGCCGCGTACAGGGAGGTCCGCGAGCGCAGCGCCACCACCACGATGATGGGCACCACCGCCATGCCGACGAGCGTCAGCGGCACCGACAGCATGAGCATCACGCCGACGGTGAGGGCGATCTTCACCACCGACCCGAGGGTCAGCGGCAGCATCGCGAGCATTCCCTGGATGCCCTGCAGGTCCGAGATGGATCGCGACACGACCTGCCCGGTGCGCACGCGATCCTGCGCCGGCCCGTCGAGGCGCTGCAGGGACTGGAGGATGCGGACGCGCAGATCATGCTGCACGTCGAGGCTGAGCAGCCCGGACGTGAAGCGGCGCGCGGCCTGCGCGGCGAAGCGCGCGGCGGCGACGCCGATGAAGACGAGCACCACCGCCGTCAGCGGCGCGTACCCCTTGAACACGCTTGCCGACGCGCCACCGTCGCCCTGCCCGGTGGCGACGTCAATCGCGTCGCGCGTCAGCAACGGCAGAATCGTCTCGAACACCACCACGGCCAACGTGGCCGCGATGACGCCCGCGAGGGGGACCGGGTGCCGCAGGCACGAGCGCCAAATCGCGCGCGCTGGACTCACTTACTTGGCGGAGCCGTTGTCGGGGTCGGAGCCGGTGCCGTCCGTGCCGTCCGTGCCGGCGGCGTCGGAGCCCTTGCCGGAGTCCTTGCCGGAGCCCTTGCCCGAATCCTTGCCGCCGATGAAGCCGACGGACAGCGGGATGCGGGGCAGCGAGAGGCGGCGGGCCTTCTTGGCCTCGTCCTCGGTGAGCACGTGCTCGGCGGGCCATTCGCCGGGGACGGCGCCGAGGGACGTGCGGGTGCTTTCGAGGAGCACCTTGCCGAGCTTGCGGTTAGCGCCGGCGCCGATGATGGCGCCGATGCCCATGGGCATCAGCTTGCCCAGGACGGCCAGGCGCGCGGATTTAGTGATGCGCTTTTGAATCTGCTTGAGCATCATCTTGTTCAGCCCGCCGAGCTGCGGGATGCCCATGCGGGTGATGAGCTGCGCGGCCGGGTCCTTCGCGGGCGCCTGCTTGCGCAGCGGCTGGTCGCCCATAGCGGCGGCGACGAGGGCGGTGCCCTCGGAACCGAGGAGCGTCACCAGGATGAGGCTGCGACGGCGTTCCTTTTCGCTGATGTCGATGCCGCGCAGCGACGCCGACGCGAGGGTGTACCACGCGGCGGCCTCGAGGAACACGACGGATTCGACGGCGATGGCGCCGAGACCGGTGATGAAGCCGATGCC
>DUOR01000108.1 GCA_012838715.1 Actinomycetales bacterium | reverse complement strand
GGCGGAGGACCAGGGCGACATGTTCCGGGCGCTCCGGCCCTCGATGCGCACGGCCATCACCGCCGGAGTGACGACCCCCGGTGCACCGGGCACCAGCAGGTTCGGCGGGCACCCGGACCTGCCGGCGGACGTCGACTGGCCGGTCAACGCCGACACCGGCGCCCCGCTGAGCTTCATCGGGCAGTTCAACCTCACGGAACTGCACGGCCCGGCGGCGGACGCACCGGTGTCCGCTGCGGCCGCCGTCCTCCCGGACACCGGGATGCTCTACTTCTTCTACGACGTCGACGCCTTCACCTGGGGCTTCGATCCCGCCGACGGCGCCTCCGCCGCGATCCTGTTCCGCGAGGATGCGGGAACCGGGGCGGGCGCGGCAGTTGAACGTCGGAAAGCACCGGAAGGTGCCACCGTCTACCGGGCGCACGCCGTGACGTTCGGTGCGCGCGCGGAGCTGCCGCACCCGGTCAGCTCGGCCGCGGCGGCGGCACTCGACGACGACACGGGCGATTACCACGACCTCTTCGACGATGCCGAGCTCGAGGATGAGATGGGCGGGCACAAGTTGCTCGGGCACTCGGGGAACGTGCAGGGCGCGATGGAAAAGCAGTGCGCGCTCGTTACCGGCGGCATCTACCTCGGCTCCAGCGCCGGCTACCGGAACCCGCGCGCCGAGGAGCTGGCGAAGGGCACCTGCGACTGGCGGCTGCTGCTGCAGGTGGACTCCGCGGACGATCCGGAGGAGGAAGAAGCGGCGGAAGAAGCGGCGGAAGGAGAGACGGGAGGAGAGATGCAGGAATCGGGGCCGGCGGTGACGGCGGCAGCGCTGACGGCGATGACGGCGTGGAGTTCGAGTGGGGCGACGATGGCCGCCTGTTCTTCTGGATCCGCGAACAAGACCTGGCGGCGCGGAACTTCGGGGCCGCCTGGCCCATCCTGCAGTGCTACTGAGGCTGCCGCTTCCCCACCACTGACCGCGCCGCTCCGCGATTCCGGAGAAAACCCTGCGGCGGACCCCGGTTCGGGGTGATTATGTTCCCTGCGCATAATGTTCGGCGCAGGGCTAACGACGGTCACCGGTATCCCCGGGCCCATCGCCCCCCGCTATGTGCCGCACACCCCGCGGTTCCGCACCAACGCCAGAACCTCCGCGAACGCCCGAACCCCCGCGCCCCGCACCAACGCCAGCAGTCCCGTACCACCGCCAGGAGCCGCATTGCCTTCCTCCGCCCGGCGCGCACCCCGCGCAGCCTTCATAGCCTCTTTGACCGCCCTCGCCGTGGGCGCTTCCATGCTCGTTGCGCCGCACGCCGGCGCGCAGTCCGTCCCCTCGCAGCCGGTTGACCCGCATGAATCGGTGGACAGCTTCACCGGCGCCAACGCGTTCTACATGCCGCCGCCGGAGATTCCGGCCGCGCCCGGCAAGCTCGTCCGCTCCGAGCCGATGGCGCTGAACGTCACCGTCCCGAACTTCGATGGGCCGTGGCAGGGCCGGGCCGAGCGGTTCATGTACACGTCCAGCAACAGCAACGGCGAGACCGTCGCGGTGACGGGCATGAACATGGAGCCCATCGCCGAGTGGACGGGCGAGGGCCCGCGGCCGACGGTGGTCATCGGTTCCGGCACCATCGGCCAGGGCGACCAGTGCGCCCCGTCGCGTCTGGCGCCGAACATGCTGGCCATCGACCTCGCGCAGCCTTCGCTGGGCATCAACTACGAGCTGCTGTTCGCGAACATCATGCTGCGCGACGG
>DUOR01000107.1 GCA_012838715.1 Actinomycetales bacterium | reverse complement strand
CCCGCCGCATCGACCGGATGCTGGATCTCGGCCGGGTGCGCGCCGGGGACCGGATCCTGGAATGGCCCTCGACCGGCGGCGACATCGCCCTGCGCGCGGCCGACCGCGGCGCGTCGGCCGATGTGCTGGCCGTCGCCGACGATCATGCGGAGGTCGTCCGCGAACGCGCCGGCACCGTCGGCCTGTCCGGTGCGGTGCGGGTGCTCCGCTCGGACGACACGATGCCCTCGCCGCGGGATTTCGACGCCGACTACGACGCCATCTTCAACGTCGAGCGGCTGGAGACCCTCGGCCCCTCCGGCATGCGCGCGTGGCTGCGCCGGGCGGAGCGGGTGCTGGCCGACCGCGGCACCATCGTGGTCCAGATGGCCGTGGCCACGCCGCTGTTCGACGACGTCGCCGGTGACGCCGTGGATTTGCTGCGCTCCTATATATGGCCCGCGCTGCATTACCCGACGATGGACGAGATCCGCCGCGTCGTCGACCGCGACACCGGGCTGCGCATCATCGGCGAAACCCACATGGCCGCCCACGCCGAAAAGACCATCGAATTGTGGCGCGGCCTGTTCGTCGCGAACACCCGCCAGGCCGCGGGCCTGGGCTACGACCGCGTCTACCGCAGGCTCTGGGAGTACAACCTGTCGCTGCAGCAGGCGCTGCTGGCCACCGGCCGCCTCGACGTCGTCCAGCTCGAGCTGGTCGCCGCGCCCCGCCGCCGACGCTGAACCCCTCGCGGGGCCATTTCGCCGCGCCCCGCCGTCGACGCTGAACCCCGCGCAGGGCCATTTCGCCGTGCCCGCGGGCGATGTCGGAGAGGCGGGGGAGTTATCCGTCGGAAAGCACCGTTTGGATGGGGAAACCGCGCTAACCTGGCGCCATGACAGCCACTGGGGACCCCATCATCGTCGTGGGCGCGGGCCTGGCCGGCCTCGTCGCGGCATACGAAGCGCAGCGCACCGGGCGACGGGTCATCGTCGTCGACCAGGAGAACGAGGCCAACCTCGGCGGGCAGGCCTTCTGGTCGCTCGGCGGCATCTTCCTCATCGATTCGCCGGAGCAGCGGCGGCTCAAGGTCAAGGACGACCTGGAGCTGGCGCGGTCGGACTGGTTCGGCTCCGCCGGATTCGACCGCGACGAGGACCACTGGCCCGGCAAGTGGGCGGAGGCGTACCTCCAGTTCGCGGCGGGCGAGAAGCGCGACTACCTGCGGGGCCTGGGCGTGAAGTTCGTGCCCGTCGTCGGCTGGGCCGAACGCGGCGACGGCCTGTCCAACCGCCACGGCAACTCCGTGCCCCGCTTCCACCTGACCTGGGGCACCGGCCCCGAGGTGGTGCGCGTGTTCGCCGAGCCGCTGAAGGCGGCGGCCGCCGAGGGGCGCGTCGAGTTCCGGCACCGGCACCGCGTCGACGAGATCATCGTCGAGGACGGCCGGGCGGTCGGCGTGCGCGGGCGCGTGCTGGTGCCCTGCGACGAACTTCCCCGCGGTGAGGCGTCGCCTCGGGAGGAGACCGGCGAGGACTTCGAGATCCGCGGCTCCGCGGTGCTGATGTCCACCGGCGGCGTCGGCGGCAACCTGGACAAGGTCCGCGAACTGTGGCCGGAGGACCGGCTCGGCGCGATGCCGGCGGACGAGGACATGGTGGTCGGCGTGCCCGCGCACGTCGACGGCCGGGGCATCGACATCGCCGGCGCCGCGGGCGCGAACCTGATCAACCGCGACCGCATGTGGCACTACACCGAGGGCATGTACAACTGGGATCCGATTTGG
>DUOR01000106.1 GCA_012838715.1 Actinomycetales bacterium | reverse complement strand
GGGCGCGGTGCCCGGGTGCGGCTACAGCAGCGGTTACATCAGTTGCGGGCCAGCTTGAGCAGGCGGCCGAGCTCGGGGACGAGCTGGCGCAGCGCGCGGCCGCGGTGGCTGATGGCGTCCTTCTCGTCGGGGGTCAGCTCCGCGGCGGTGCGGGCCTCCTCGCCGAGTTCCGGGTCACGGCCGGAGCGGACGCGGGAGTCCTCTTCGCGCGGGATGAACAGCGGGTCGTAGCCGAAGCCGCCGCCGCCGCGCTTCTCGCGGATGACGCGACCGCGCCACTCCCCGTGGTACGTGCGCACCAGGTCGCCGTCGCCGGAGTCCGGGGCCACGCCGTCGCCGACGTCGGCGCCGCCGGGCACGACCAGCGCCACGGCGGACACGAACGCGGCGCCACGACGATCATCGGGGATGTCGCGCAACTGGCGCACCAGCAGTTCGTTGTTGGCGTCGTCGTCGCCCTGGCCGCCGGACCAGCGGGCGGACAGGACGCCCGGCATGCCGTTGAGCTCGTCCACGGACAGGCCGGAATCGTCGGCGATGCAGGGAAGGCCGGTGGCGGCGGCACCGTCGTGGGCCTTGATCAGGGCGTTGTCCTCGAAGGTGCGGCCATCCTCGGGTCGTTCCGGATAGTCGTCGACGTCATCGATGCTCAGCAGCTCGACGCCCTCCACTCCAGCGCCCTCAAGCATGCGGGCCAGCTCCTCGAGCTTCTTGGTGTTGCGGGTGGCGACCAGAAGTTTCATCGCCCGTCTCCTTCCCGTGGTCCGGTTCCCGGCGGCACGGTTTCGGCCGCCGACGCGACGATGGGTGCGTCGTCCACCCTCCAGTTTTCCACCATGAGGGCTTCACGTCACGCACTTCCGTCAACCGGGCGCGCATCGTCGGCAATTCGTGAGGCGACGGAAACACGCCGGAAACATGCCGCCGGAACGGCTCACACCCCGGCGGCCGAAGGCGCGGCGGGAAGCGGGATCAGGCGTTGGCCAGGCCGTCGGGAAGCTCACCCGGGTACGGGCCGGACAGCACTTCCTGCTGCACGGCGATGAGCTCGCGGATGCCCTTGTCGGCGGCGTCGAGCATGGCGTTCAGTTCGTCGCGGGTGAAGGTGCTGGCCTCGCCGGTGCCCTGGATTTCCACGTACTCGCCGGCCTCCGTCATGACGACGTTGAGGTCGACGTCGGCGCGCGAATCCTCCTCGTACGGCAGATCCAGGCACACCTTGCCGTCGATGATGCCGACGGACACCGCCGCGACGGGCGCCTTCAGCGGCTTGCCGGGGACGGCGCCGGCCGCGTGCAGGTACGTGAGGGCGTCGGCAAGCGCGACGTAGGCGCCGGTGATGGCGGCGGTGCGGGTGCCGCCGTCGGCCTGCAGCACGTCGCAGTCGATGTTGATGGTGTTCTCGCCGAGCTGCCTCAGATCCACGGCGGCGCGCAGGGCGCGGCCGACCAGGCGGGAAATCTCGTGGGTGCGGCCCTTCACCTTGCCGCGCATGGACTCGCGCGGCATGCGGTCATGGGTGGCGGCGGGGAGCATGGCGTACTCGGCGGTCAGCCAGCCCTCACCGGAATCCCGCTTGAAGCGGGGCACCGACTGCTCGACGGACGCGGTGCACATGACGCGGGTGTTGCCGAAGCACACCAGCACGGAGCCGGCCGGGTTGTCGGTGAAGCCGCGGGTGATGGACACGGTGCGCATCTCGTCGCCGGCGCGGCCATCCTTGCGGGTGAAGTCGGTGGTCTGGGGGTTCGCCTGGGTTTCGGTCATGTCCCCAACGGTACCGGCCTACGGTTCGATGACCATCCCGGGGCGGGCCAGTTCCACGGGCCCGTCGTATTCCGCGCGG
>DUOR01000105.1 GCA_012838715.1 Actinomycetales bacterium | reverse complement strand
TTGGGCTTGTCGCCCTGGCCGGGCTGGCCGGATTGGTTCTGGCCGTCCTGCTTGGGCTGGTTCTGCTTCTGCTTGGCCTGGCCGTTCTGCTTGGCCTGGCCGGGCTGGGGTTTGCCGGACTGGGGCTTGCCGCCCTGCGAACCCTGGCCGCCCGTGCGGTTCGCGGCGCCGTCCTGGGGCCGGCCGCTGCGCCGACGAGAACGACGGCGGCGCCGACGCTGCGGCCCCGCCGTGCTTTCGTTTCGTTCGGCTTCGTTCATATCCCCTATAGAGTACCGGGCCGCATCGTGCCTGCGGGTATCGTGTCTCGCGTGACAAACGACCGTACTCCCCGCACCACCCCCGACCACGATGACGCGCGCACCGCGATGCTGGCGGTGGCGGATCAGGCCATCGGCCGGGAGGCGGACATCCTCGATCCCCTGGCCGCGGCGTTCGCCGAGCGCGGCCACCGCCTGTACCTGGTCGGCGGGTCGGTGCGCGACGCGTTGCTGGGTCGCCTCGGGGAGGACCTGGACTTCACCACCGATGCGCTTCCCGACGTCGTCCGCGGCATCCTCGACGGCTGGGCGGAGACCGTGTGGGACACGGGCATCGAGTTCGGCACCCTGTCCGCGGAGCGCAAGGGCCGGCAGGTGGAGATCACCACCTTCCGTTCCGACGAGTACGACCAGGTCAGCCGCAATCCGGAGGTCACCTTCGGCGACACGCTGGAGGGCGACCTGGTGCGCCGCGACTTCCGGTGCAACGCCATCGCGGTGGAGCTGCACGGCGACGGCCGCCGCAGCTTCGTCGACCCGCTCGGCGGTTTCGACGACGTCGTCGCGGGCGTGCTGGACACCCCGGGCCCGCCGGAGGTCAGTTTCGGCGACGACCCGTTGCGCATGCTGCGGGCCTGCCGCTTCACCTCGCAGCTCGGCTTCCGGGTCACCGACCGGGTCCGGAAGGCGCTGGAGGACATGCACGACGAAATCCGCCGGATCACCGTCGAGCGCGTGGCCGTGGAGCTGGACAAGCTGATCCTCGGCGCCGACCCGGCGGCCGGCATCGACCTGATGGTCGACGTCGGGCTGGCCGACCACGTCATCCCGGAGATCGCCCGGATGAAGATGACCCAGGACGAGCACCGCCAGCACAAGGACGTCTACCAGCATTCGCTGCAGGTCATGCGCAACGCCATCGCGCAGGAGGAGCCCGGCGAACCGGATCTCGAGCTGCGTTGGGCGGCGCTGCTGCACGACTGCGGAAAGCCCGACACCCGCGAGTACACCGAATCGGGCAACGTGACCTTCCACCACCATGAGGTCGTGGGCGCGAAGATGGTCCGCCGCCGGTTCCGGAAGCTGAAGTACCCGAAGCGCACCACGGAGAACATCGGCCAGCTCGTCTACCTGCACATGCGCTTCTACGGGTACGGCGACTCCAACTGGACCGACTCGGCGGTGCGCCGCTACGTCACCGATGCCGGCCCGCTGCTGCCGAAGCTCAACAAAATCGTGCGGGCGGACTGCACGACCAGGAACCGTCGGAAAGCGGCCCGCCTGTCGCGCGCGTGCGACGACCTGGAGCAGCGCATCGCCGAGCTGGCGGCGGCCGAGGATTTGGCGAAGGTGCGGCCCGACCTCGACGGCAACGACATCATGGAGATCCTGGGCCTCGGCCCCGGCCCGGAGGTCGGCGAGGCGTGGAAGCACATGAAGGACGTGCGCCTCGACCAGGGCCCGCTCGACCGGGAGGACGCCATCGCCGAACTGCGGCGCTGGTGGGCCGAACGGAACGCGTAGGCGGCGCGCACGCCCGCCCGCCTGCCCGCCCGGCCCGGCGGCGCGGGCATAATGGGGCCCGTGGAACAGGAGAACCTTTTCGGAGACCGCCTTTTCAATTGCCTCGAACGCAATGACCCGGCGGCCGGCATGCTGCTGGTCGCCGCGCCGGGCATGGCGTCACCGGAGTTCGCCCGCAGCGTCGTGTTCATCATCGAGCACGACGCGCACGGCACCCTGGGCGTCGACCTGACCACCCGTTCGCAGACGGCGGTGCACACCGTGCTGGAGCCGTGGGCGGAGGTCATGAGCCCGCCGGAGGTCGTGTACGTCGGCGGGCCGGTCAACCCGACCCAGCCGGTGTGCGTCGGCGTGTTCAAGACCGGCATCGACGTCCCCGAGACCACCGACCCGGTCAGCGGCGCCCCGCACCTGCAGCGCCTCGCCCACCGGTTCGCGATGGTGAACCTCGGCGTCGAGCCCGGGGACGTGTCGGGGTACCTCGACGGCGCCCGCCTTTTCGCCGGGTACGCCGGCTGGGGCGCGGGCCAGCTGCACGACGAGATCGAGCGCGGCGACTGGTACGTCGCCCCCGCCCTGCCGTCCGACGTCCTGTCGCCCGCCCGCACCGACGTGTGGGGCGACGTGATGCGCCGCCAGCCGTGGCCGTTGCCCCTGTACTCGACCTACCCGGTCGACGTGCGGGACAACTAGGCGTGGCACGGGACCCCCACCCGATCCGCGGCGGGATCGCGGAGGCCTGGCCGGTGGGCCTCGGCCTGGTGCCGCTGGGTCTGGCGTTCGGTGTGCTGGTCACGCAGACGGGTTTCGACTGGTGGTGGACGCCGATTTTCTCGATCCTGGTGTACGCCGGGTCGATGGAGTTCCTGGCCGTCGGCCTGGTGATGGCGCACACGGGCCTCGTCGGGTCCGCGGTCGCGGCGTTCATGGTCAACTTCCGTCACGTCTTTTACGGCCTGACCTTCCCCCGCAACGTCATCCGCGGGCGCCTCGGCCGGGCCTATTCGACGTACGCGCTCACCGACGAGGCCTACGCCATCGCGTCGGCCCGCCCGCCGGGCGCTCCCCCGCTCGGCGGCGCGCGCCTGCTGACCATCCAGTTGTTCTGCCAGTCCATGTGGGTCATCCCCGGCATCATCGGGGCGTTGGCGGGCACCGCGCTTCCCGACGGGCTGCACGGCGTCGAATTCGCCCTCACCGCGCTGTTCGCGGTGCTGGCGCTCGACGCTTTCGAGACCAACCGGGACTGGTCCCTGCCGGTGTCGGCGCTGGCCTGCGTGGGCGTCGGCTGGCTGGTGAACCCGGACCAGATGCTGGTCATCGGGCTGCTGCTGTACTTCGGCCTCCTGCTCGCCCGCGTGTGGTCGCCCGGCCTGGACAGGGTGCTGACCTGGAAGTCCGGGGTGCGCGATGAGTGACTTCCCCGCCACCGGCTACGTCCTGGCGAGCCTGCTGGTCATGGGCGCCGTGACCGTGGCGCTGCGGTGGCTGCCGTTCGTGCTCATCCGCGCGCTGCGGGGCTCCGAGCTGGTGCGGGTGCTCGGCGTGACCATGCCGGTGGGCGTGATGGTCGCGCTGGTGGCCTTCACCATGGTCGGCCGCACCGGCGATCCCGGCGGCTGGTGGGCCGCGCCGATCGCCCTGGCCGTGACCGTCGGCCTGCACCTGTGGCGGCGCCAGGCCGCGCTGAGCATCCTCGCCGGCACCGCGCTCTACATGGTGCTGGTGAACGTGCTCGGCTGACCCGGCCCGCGGCCCGGGGAACTCAGGCCCGCAGGTGGCCGACCCGCTGCCAGGCGGGGTCCTCGGCGGCGACGATTTCGCGGTCGCCCTCGGACCAGGTGTCGGTCAGGTTGTTCAGGCGATCCAGGGCGTCGGTCTCCGGGTCGACGTAGAAGTGCAGCAGGCGCATGCCGTCGGCGGTCTCCGAGGCGACGAGCATGCCGTCGTCGTGCAGCACCGCCATCGCCTCCTCGCCGAAGTCCTTGAGCGCCTTGACGGACGATTCGCCGGCCTGGCCGTCGTCAAGCACATCGGCGAACAGCAGCTGCACGACCACGTGGCGCGTGAACAGCGGGCCGAGCAGCGGCGACAGCGGCGCGCGGGTGCCCACCGTGACGGGCTTGCCGTCGGAGAGGCCCTGCAGCGTCAGCCAACGGGGGCACGCGCCGGCGAGGCGGTCGATGTAGGCGGGCAGATCCGACAGCGGCATCGACTCCCCCGGCTCCTCGCCGGAGAAGGCGAAACCACGGAACCACAGGCCGAAGTCCTCTTCGCCCAGCGCCAGCTGCAGCAGCATGAAACCGACCTGGGCGACGTCGCGCTCGCCGTCCGGGCCCTGCTCCGCGAACCGCGGGAACACCGGGTGGTACAGCGACACGTCGACGACGCCGGTGCCGGACTGCACGGCCACCCGCGCCTCCGCCGGGTCAATCTCGTGGCCCGCCCAGGTCACCGTGGTGACCGGCTCTGCGACCCGCAGATCCGTGAAGGACCACACCGGGCCGTCGTCGGGGGCGGCGTCGAGCCAGCGGCGGGCGATGGAACGGACCTCCGGGTCGCCGGCGGCCGTCACCGTGAGCAGGTGCCGCGAGTACGGCTCGCCCGCGCCGAAACCCCACACCAGGCGCTCGTCGATGGCCGACACCCTCGACCCGACCTCCGCCTGGATGTCGAAGTCCGCGCCGCCGCCGAAATCGGCCCCGCCGGTGAACGCCGCGTTCAGCTTCTCCGCGCCGGTGACCGTCCACCAGTCCCAGAACGCGGCGATGGCGGCGTCCCGTGCGGCACCCGTCCCCACCGCGTCTCCCCCATTGCTTGCCGACGAATCCGTCATCCGTTCTCCCTGCTCCTTCGACGCTTGTCCGGCGCCCGATGTGGCGCGGCGCGGACCGCCGCAAATCAGCGGACCGCGCACCGCGATCAACGCTACGGTAAATGCCCGGTGGCCTCAGCGCGAACGGCGGCGGACCACCGGTTTACGTTTGGGTGCACCGTGTTTCACGGATCAGATGGCGGTTCGGTTGGCGGTTCGGTTGGCGGCTAGTTCACCGCGTCCGCCATCTCCCGTTCCTCGAATTCCTTGCCCCACTTGGCGGCGTAGACGGCGCACATCATCAGCTGGATCTGGTGGAAGATCATCAGCGGCAGGATGATGAGGCCCGCGCCGGCGCCGCCGAAGATGACGGCCGCCATCGGCAGGCCGGTCGCCAGCGACTTCTTCGAGCCGCAGAACTGGATGGCGATGCGGTCCTTGCGGTCGAAGCCGGCGCGGCGGGCCAGGAACCCCGACAGGCGCAGCAGGAACTCCACGAGCACGACGGACAGCACGCACAGGATGATGATGTCGCGCACCGGCACCTGGCCCCAGATGCCCTCGACCATGCCCTCGGAGAACGCCACGTAGACGACCATGGCGATGGAGATGCGGTCCACGTTCTTGGTGGCCTTCGCCGCGGCGAACTTGAAGGTCCACTTCCGCAGCAGCTGGCCCAGGACGAACGGCAGCAGCAGCTGCAGCGAAATGTCGATGAACACCTGGCCGTCGACCTGCACGCCGTCGCCGGTGGCCATGAACAGCATCACCAGCACCGGCGTGAACACGATGCCCAGCAGGTTCGACGCCGACGCCGAGACGATGGCGCCGGCGATGTTGCCGTGCGCGATGGACGTGAAGTTCACCGACGACTGCACCGTCGACGGCACCAGCGTCATGTAGAGGATGCCCAGGTAGAGGCCGGGCGCCAGCACCCAATCCAGGGGCTTCAGCGCCAACCCGATGATCGGGAACAGCACGAACGTCAACGCCAGGATCATCAGGTGCAGGCGCCAGTGCTTCAGGCCGTCGAGTGCCTCCCGCGGGCTCAGCCGCGAGCCGTACAGGAAGAACAGCAGGGCGATGGCCAGCTTCGTCGCGACGCCGAACCCTTCCGCGAACTCGCCGCGGGCCGGCAGGAAGATCGCGATGATGACGGCGAGCACGATAAGCACGATCAGCGGATCGGGGCGCCAATTGCGCAAGCGATTCAACATGTGATGAGCGTAACCCTTGGGCCGCTCCCCCGGGCGCGTTGCGGTGGCCCGGTTTTCCGGCGGTTACTCAGAGTCGGCGGAACGGGCCGCACGGCGCAGCGCGTCGCGGTCGACCGTGGCGTCGGAGCCGGTCGCACCGGTCGCGCCGCCCTCGCACATGCCGCTCAGGCCGCAGGAACCGCAGCCGCCGGAGACGCCGCAATCGGAGGACGGGTCGGCGGCCGCGGAGTCACCGCAGGACGCGGCGCCGTCGCCGCCGGAGGAGCAGCAGCCCGACGCGGCGTCCGCCTCGGCGGACTTCTTCGCGTCGTACAGCGCGATGGTGTGGGAGCCGATGGCGGCGCCGACGCCCAGCATGGTCAGGCCCAGCAGCACGGCGACGACGACCCACAGCCACATCCAGCCGGAGGCGTCGGGCTGGATGGCCACGAACGACAGGGCCGCGGAGCCGAAGAACCCCAGCGCGGACACGGCCCACGGCGGGCCGGCGATGCGGTGCGTGATGTCCCAGTTCTCCCTGGACTTGCGGGCCTCGGGGGCGCGGATGCCAATCCAATTGTTGCCCGGCAGCTTCGCCGACCACGCCAGCCCGGCCACGACCGCAATGAAGAGGGCCACGACCAGGAGAATCACCGGAATCACGATCATGGTCACCAATATAAGGCCTGGACACGGTGCGGGGAAAAACCGCGCCCCCGCACCCGCGTACCTCTATCCAGCGCCACGCACCCCGCCCACTATGCTGTGTACCCATGACGAACAGCGGGAACACCGACAACAGCACGAACCCCACGGCGGAGCACCGCTACACCCCGGCCGTCGCCGCCGAGGTGGAGGCGACCTGGCAGAAGCGTTGGGCCGAGCGGGGCACGTTCAACGCCCCGAACCCGGTCGGCGATCTTGCGCCGGCGGATGGCGCGGAGCTGCCGAAGGACAAGCTGTTCGTGCAGGACATGTTCCCCTACCCGTCGGGCGTCGGCCTGCACGTCGGCCATCCGCTCGGCTACATCGCCACGGACGTCTTCGCACGCTTCCATCGCATGCGCGGCGTGAACGTGCTGCACACCCTCGGTTACGACGCCTTCGGCCTGCCCGCCGAGCAGTTCGCCGTGCAGACGGGCACGCACCCGCGCGTGACCACCGAGGCGAACATCGCGAACATGGAGCGCCAGCTGGGCCGCCTGGGCCTGGGCCACGACAAGCGCCGCGCCTTCGCCACCACGGACACCGACTACTACCGGTGGACGCAGTGGATTTTCCTGCGAATCTTCAACTCCTGGTTCGACGAGGAGGCCGGCAAGGCGCGCCCCATCGAGGAGCTTGCCGACGCCTACGCCGCCGGCACCGTCGCCCTGCCGGAGGAGTTCGCCGGGCGCGCGTGGGATGAGCTGGACGCCGTGGAGCGCGACCGCGCCCTGGAGGCCCGCCGCCTGGTCTACCGCTCGAACTCGATGGTCAACTGGTGCCCGGGCCTGGGCACCGTGCTGTCCAACGAGGAGGTCACCGCGGAGGGCCGCTCCGAGCGCGGCAACTTCCCGGTGTTCCGCAAGCGCCTGGGCCAGTGGATGATGCGCATCACCGCCTACGCCGACCGCCTGGCCGACGACCTGGACCTGCTGGACTGGCCGGACAAGGTCAAGACCATGCAGCGCAACTGGATTGGCCGCTCCCGCGGCGCGGAGGTCGTCTTCGAGGCGACCGCCGCCGACGGTTCCACCCGCCCCATCGAGGTCTTCACCACCCGCCCGGACACCCTGTTCGGCGCGTCGTACATGGTGCTGGCGCCGGAGCTGGATCTGGTCGATGACCTGGTCGCGGCCTCCTACCCGGAGGGCGTCGACCCCCGGTGGACCCTCGGCGAGGACTCCCCCGCCGCGGCCATCGCCGCCTACCGCCGCTCCATCGCCGCGAAGTCGGACCTGGAGCGCCAGGAGAACAAGGAGAAGACCGGCGTCTTCACCGGCGCCTACGCCGTCAACCCGGTGTCCGGCGAGCAGGTCCCCGTCTTCATCGCCGACTACGTCCTGGCGGGCTACGGCACCGGCGCCATCATGGCGGTCCCGGGCCACGACGAGCGCGACCATGAGTTCGCCTCCGCCTTCGGTCTGCCCATCGTCGAGGTCGTCGCCCCGGAGAAGGGCGCCGGCGACGTCGGCACGCAGGCTTTCGTCGGCGACGGCAAGGCGGTGAACTCGGCGAACGACCGCGGCCTGAACATCAACGGCCTCGGCACCGCCGACGCGAAGCAGACCACCATCGAGTGGCTGGAGAAGGAGGGCGCCGGCCGCGGCACCACGCAGTACAAGCTGCGCGACTGGCTGTTCGCCCGCCAGCGCTACTGGGGCGAGCCGTTCCCGGTGGTCTACGACGAGAACGACGTCGCGCACCCGCTGCCCGAGTCGATGCTGCCGGTGGAGCTGCCGGAGGTCGAGGACTACAAGCCGGTCACCTTCGACCCGGACGACGCCGACACCGAGCCGCAGGCCCCGCTGGCGAAGGCCACCGACTGGGTCAACGTCGAGCTCGACCTGGGCGACGGCCCGAAGATGTACCGCCGCGACACCAACGTCATGCCCAACTGGGCGGGCTCCTCCTGGTACCAGCTGCGCTACATCGACCCGAACAACGACGACGCCCTGTGCGACATCGAGAACGAGCGCTACTGGACCGGCCCGCGCCCCGAGACCCACGGCCCGAAGGACCCGGGCGGCGTCGACCTGTACGTCGGCGGCGTCGAGCACGCGGTGCTGCACCTGCTGTACTCGCGCTTCTGGCACAAGGTCCTCTACGACCTGGGCCACGTGACCTCGCTGGAGCCGTACCGCCGCCTGTTCAACCAGGGCTACATCCAGGCGTACGCGTACACCGACGCCCGCGGCGTGTACCAGCCGGCCGCAGACGTCGTCGAGCGCGACGGCCGGTTCTTCATCCCGGGCGCCGGCGACGACGGCGCTGACCTGGAGGTTTTCCAGGAGTACGGCAAGATGGGCAAGTCCCTGAAGAACTCCGTCTCTCCCGACGAGGTCTGCGACGGCTACGGCGCCGACACCCTCCGCGTCTACGAGATGGCCATGGGCCCCCTGGACACCTCCCGCCCCTGGGCCACCAAGGACCTCGTCGGCGCGCAGCGTTTCCTGCAGCGCGCGTGGCGCCTCGTCGTCGACGAGAACACCGGCGGCGCCGCCGTCACCGACGCCGAGCTTTCCGACGACGACCTGAAGGCGCTCCACCGGACCATCGACGGCGTCACCGCCGACTACGCGGCACTGCGCGACAACACGGCCGTCGCCAAGCTGATCGAGTACGTCAACCACCTGACCAAGGCCTACGGCACCGCCGGCGCCCCCCGCGCCGCCGTCGAGCCGCTGGCCCTGATGCTCGGCCCGGTCGCCCCGCACATCGCGGAGGAACTGTGGTCGCGCCTCGGCCACGACGAGTCCCTGGCCCACGGTCCCTGGCCCGCCGCCGACGAGAAGTGGCTGGTGGACGACACCATCGAGCTGCCCGTCCAGGTCAACGGCAAGGTCCGCTCCCGCGTGTCCGTCGCCGCCGACGCCTCCCGCGAGGACGTCGAGGCCATCGCCCTGGCGGACGAGAAGATCGCCGCCTACACCGCCGAAGGCACCGTGGCGAAGGTCATCGTCGTGCCCGGCAAGATGGTCAACGTCGTGGTGAAGAAGTAGCGGCGGAACCAGCGCCGCACGCGAAACGGCCCGGCCCCCGGTGATT
>DUOR01000104.1 GCA_012838715.1 Actinomycetales bacterium | reverse complement strand
GGCCAGGGCGAACAGGGCCGCCAGGGCGCCCCCGGCGAGGATGCCGGCCCGCCAGGTGGAGGCGGCCGGGAAAGTGATGGCGAAGTCCCCGGAGGCGCCCGCCGGCACCAGCCAGCCCTGCTGCCAGCCGTTGACGGTCACCGGCTCCAGCTCCGTGCCGCCGAGGGTGGCGATCTGCCCCGGGTTCGTGGACACCGGCCGCCACACGAACCGGTCGTGGTCGGCGGCGACGATGGTCCCGGTGTCGTCGCCTTCGTCCCACCCGTCGACGACGGCGGCGTCCTGGGCGGCGGAATCCGGCGCCAGGTAATCCTCGGCGGTGAGCGTCACCCAGCGGGCGTGCGAATGGATCTCGTGCATGCCGGGGCCGAGCTCCAGGGCGTCGCCGCAGGCCACGGGCTCGTCGTCGACGAGGGTCCAGGGGTCGTCGAGGCCGGTGCGGCAGGTGTCCGCGTCAACGGTGACGGTGGTGGCCTCCGGCACGGTGAACACGCGGCGCAGGGCGCCCTCGGGGATCTCCTGGCCGAAGGACCAGCGCTGGACGACCGGGGAGGCGTCGGGGACGACCGGGACCCGCACCGGGGTGTGGTCCTCGCCGTCGCGCTGCTCGAGGACCACCTCGGACAGGGCGAACCCGGCCGGGGCGGTGAACGCGGTGATGCGGACCGTTTCCGCAGCGCCGCCCGGCAGGCTGATGGTCCGGGGCTCGCCCGGGGTCAGCCACACCGACGTCGACGCGCCGCCGGCGCGGATCTGCACTTGGGCGGGGACGCGGGCGGCGGTGACGGTGAGGACGCCGTCGTCGAGCGGCTCCGGCGGGGTGATCTCCACCCATTCGGCCTGGCCGGTGCCGCGGCGGGGTTCCCACCAGGTGGTGGGGTCGCCGTCGACGAGGGCGTTGGCGGAATGGCGGGGGTCGGCGCCGCCGACGTTGTACGGTTCGGACGCCGAGGAGGACACCTCCAGCGTTGAGCCGCCGGTGGCGGTCTGCGTCAGCGGGATGCCCTCGACCGGGTAGTCCGGGACGATGTTGGACACCCCGGTCTCCTCGTCGGGGGCGAGGATGCCGGACACGGCGTTCTTCACTTCGCCGTAGTTGCGGCCGCGCCGGGCGGGGGTGTCGGTGACGGTGCCGGCGGCCTCGCCGTGCAGGATGCGCACCGGGGAATCGCCGTCGACCTCGTCCAGTCGGGCCAGCACCTCCGGGCCGCCGGAGACCAGCGGCACCTCCGAGGCGTCGACCATCCGCGGGGCCAGGGCGTCCGCGGCGTCCCGGACCTCCCAAATGGTCACGGCGACGCGGTCGCGGTCCCCGCCGTCGGAATGCATGATTTCGGTGGCCTTGCGCAGGCCCGGCGAGCCCTGCAGCGTGGCGTTGAGGTCGGCGAGGCTGGTGCCGCGGTTGAACGGCGGGACGTCCGAGCGCACCAGGACGTGGCCGATGCCGTTGGCGCGCAGCGTGCCCGCCAGGGACTCCGAGGCCTCGCCGCGGCCGAGCTGATCGTGGATGCCGTCGAGCCCGCGGATGGCCTCCGGCGGGACGAGCGGAACCGCGTCGCGGACGACCCAGGGGACGTCGGTGAGCGGCTGCAGGGGTTCGTCGCGGGTGAAGCCCCAGTCCTGCTCCGCGAAGGGCATGGACGGGGCGACCAGGGTGCGGGAGCCGTCGCCGCGGTCGTTGAGCCAGTCGGCGGCCCGGTGCCAGTGCCCCGGCACCTCGCCGTAGCCGCCGACCGGGGCCAGGCGGGCGCTCCATGCGGGGGCGGTGGCGCCGGCCGCGGCGATGAGCACGAGCATCGCGGCGATGGCCGAACGGTGCTTGTCCGGGTGCGCCCACGTGCGCAGCACCTCCGCGCGGGGCCCGGAACCGGGCCACGGCATGCGGGCGGTGGCGTGCGCCAGGCCGAGCATCAGCGGCAGCCGCAGCACCGGGTCCATCTTGTGCAGGTTGCGCAGGGCGGCCAGCGGCCCGTCGAGCAGGGCGCGGCCGGATTCGGCCAAGGGCCCGAAGGGGGTGGTCCAGGCGGCCATGGCCACCAGGCCGACCAGGGCGATCAGCAGCCAGCCGCGCCGCCACGGCATCGAGCGCATGGCCAGGCCGACCAAGCCGACCGCGGTGACGGCCATGGTGGCGAGGATGAGCACCGGCTCCGCGACCAGCGCATTGCCGCCGACGCGTTCCAGCGACACGAACGGTGCCCACGACGTCGCCCCGCGCAGCACCTCGCCGAGGTTCAGCCAGCGCGTGGTCACGCCGGAGGATTCGATGAAGTCGGTGAACGGCGGCGAGTACCGGCCGAGCATCAGCAGCGGCACAATCCACCACATGCTCACCGCCGCGCACGCCGCCAGCCAGCCGGCGAACATGCCCCACGCCCGACCGCGGTACGGGCCCGAGAACCCGACGATGACCAGCACCAGCGCCGCCGGCACGCACGCCGCCGCGGTGCTCACCGCATTCACCGCGCCGGTGGCCAGCACCGCCAGCCCCGACAGCAGCACCGCGCGCACCGCCACGAGCTTGCCGACGGGCCCGTCCCGCAACACCACCGACAGCAGCGGCAGGAGGATCCAGGGGGCCAGGGCCACGGGCCACGCCTCGGAGGAGATGGCGCCCAGGGTGGTCAGGATGCGCGGCGACAGGGCGTAGAGCAGCGCCGCCAGAATCCGGGACTGCCGGGAACCGATCCCGGCCATCTCCGCCACCCGGTACAGGCCCGTGAACGCCAGGCACAGCAGGATGCCCCACCACAGCCCCTGCGTGATCCAGTGGGACCACAGGGCGTCGGGAAGCAGATCGAAGAAGGCGAAGAACGCGCCCTGCGGGAAAAGGTAACCGTAGGCCTGGTTCTGCAGCTGCCCCAGCGGCATCGTCTCCGACCACATCTCCAGCGACCGGGACAGGAAACCCCCCGGATTCGCCGTCAGATCATGCTTCGTGTCGGCGACGACCCTCCCCGGCGACTGGATGAACGCCAGGGTGAACAGCAAAACCCACCAGCCGACGAACGCGCGCGTGGGCGTCCGGTCGGTGGTGGGCATTGCGGGGATCGGAAAAAGGCGCGCGGCTTAGCGCTCGCCGTATTCGACCCCGCCCATCAGGGCATCCTCGGTGGAAACCGCCTGGGCTTCGGGGATCTCGGAATCCTGGGAAACGGCGGCGACACCGAAGATGAGCGCGCCACCGAGGAGGGCACCGACGACCGCGCTGGCGAGGGCCGGGCCCAGGGTACGGCGCTGCTCAGAACCGGTTGCGTTGGCCATGTGTTCACTCCTCGAAGTGTGTTAGTCACGAACGGACCTGACTGTAGACCATTCGGATGGTCACGGGGAAGTTTCGGTCAAGATTCTTCCCCGCTACGGGTGGGTCCGCTGTGGCGGGTGGTGTTCGGTGGGGTATGTGGCGCTGTGGGGCGGGGTTTAGCGCGGCTTGGTGCGGCGTGGCGTGGCGCGGCTTAGCGCGGCGGCGGGACGATGAGCACCGGGCGGCCGGCGTGCTTGAGCACCGCGTCGGCGGTGGAGGACGCCAACAGGCCGCGCAGCCCCGACATGCCGCGGGTGCCCGACACGATGACGCCGGCGTCCAGGTCGCGGGCCGCGTCGACGATGGCCGACCAGATGGTCGTCTCCGACTCGACGAGGTACGGCTCCGCGGTGAAACCGGCCTCCGCCGCCAGGGCCACGCCTTCGCGGCAGATGCGCTCGGCCTCCTCGTGCGCCGGGTCGCCGTCGCCGACCGTGGCGTTCCAATCCGGCTGCATCATGCCCGAAGCCCCCGCGGTGCGGGCGGCCTGGCGCTGCAGCGGCTCCCAGGCGGTGAGGATGTACGCCGTCTTCACGGTCAGCAGCGACCCCGCCCATTCGAGGGCGCGCTTGGCCTCCTCCGAACCGTCGTAGGCGATGAGCATCGAATCGCCGCGGTTGTCGGGCGCGGGCGCCTGGTTCGGGTCGCTGGTGGCGGACATCGGTGGTTCTCCTCCCGTGTGCCCGCTACCTGGCCGGGCGTGCGGCCGTGCGGGCGCTGACGTTGTGCCTTCCACATTAGCGACGGGCCGGGCGCCGTGTTACCGGGATTTCCGCGCGACCATCAGCGCGTCGATGGAACCTTCGCCACGGTCGACCGCCTCGGCGACGGTGACCTCCCAGCCGTCGGGAAGCTCGGCGGTGACGTCCTCCGCGTGGAAGAGGACGTCCGGGTCCTTCGGGCCGCCGCCGGCGTTGTCGGTGTCATGGCCGACGACGACCAGGGTCCCGCCCGGGGCGGTCGCGTCCGCGAGGCGGCGCCACAGGACGCGCATGTCCGACGAGGGCATGTGCAGGTACGCGGCGACCACGAGGTCGAAGGTCGTGCCCGGTTCCCACTCCATGACGTCGGAATGCACCGTGGTGAGCAGGTCATCGACCGCGGCGGGGGAGGCGGCGCCCGCGGTCTCGGTCGCGCCGACGGACTCCGCGGCCGCACCCAGGGCGGCGGCGGTGGCCTCCCGGGTGTGCTCGAGGCCCACCGTGGAGTAATCGACGGCGGTGACGTGCCACCCACGGGAGGCGAGCCACGCGGTGTTGCGGCCCTGGCCGCAGCCAACGTCGGCCGCGGTGCCCGGGGCCAGGTCGGCCACGTGCTTCTCGAGCAGGGTGTTCGGGCCCGCACCGAAGTGGTGCGGGTTGGCGGCGAAGCGGGAATCCCATCCGGAGCTGTTCATGACGTGTCACCATACCCGGTGGGGTATGCAGGGTCTAGTTCACCAGGGTGTTCAGGCCCGTGCGCATGTCGGCCGGATCGGCGTCCGGGGACGGCTGCGTGAGGTAGACCTCCCAGCAGGGCATCGCCGGCGTGTGGCCCGCGGCGATGAGCGCGTCGGTCAGGCGCTGCCAGGCCGGGCCGAGCTCGTCGTACGGGCCCACGTGCAGCGCCGACGCCACCCGGCCGGCGGGCAACTCCGACGGTTCGATGTCGATGGTGCCGCCATCGCCGACCTCCACCGTGATCGTGCCGGACAGGGGCTCATGCAACGGGAACCCGACCTCCAGATCGCAGCGCGACCAGTCGTCGGAAAAGCGCGAGTACAGGGCCAGGGCGGCACCGGCGGGACCCGTGCCCGCCATCGCCAGCTCGGCCGGAAGCGCGGTGAACGCCGCGTCGAAGAGGGTCGACAGGTCGGACATGGGGACGTCGACCGCGCGGACCACCGCAGTGGGCACGGCGCGGGACTCGTCGAGCGTGAACGGGGCGGCGGGATCGGCGGGATTGCACGGGTCGGACATGACGGCTCCTTGCGATCTGGGGTTCGGCTTGGGGTTTGGCCTGAGGTTCGGCTGGGGGTTCGGCTTGCGGTTCTGGGGTGCGGCCTGAGGTTCGGCGCGGCCGATGCGGGTCCCTGCCGAGGATACGCCCGGCCGCGGGATTGCCGGACGCTCTCGCGGGCGGCTGGCGGTCGGTCGCTGGGCGACTGATGGACGGTCGGTCGCTGGGCGGTCGCTGGGCGCCTGGAGGGTGCCGGGCAAGCGCCGTGCAAGCGCCGGACGCTCCTGCGGGCGTCTGATGGTGCCGGGGTGCGCGCCGGGCGGACGGTCGCTGCATTACCGCCAGTAACACCAGCCCCAAAGTATCCGTCGTGCGTTGATTTTGAAGGCTCGGCCGAAATCTGACCTGCGGTTTTGCGCGTGCGCATCCTTCGAAATCAACGCATCGCCGACACTTTGGGGCTGGTGTGACTTGACCGCGTGCTCGCCGGGCCCCT
>DUOR01000103.1 GCA_012838715.1 Actinomycetales bacterium | reverse complement strand
CGGTGCGTGACGCGAACGTTGTCGCGTCGGCAAGCGTGGGGGATTAGCCCTCGAGCTTGTTCACGGACTTCGCCAGAGCGGACTTCTTGTTGGCCGCGTTGTTGCGGTGGAAGACGCCCTTGGTGACGGCCTTGTCCAGCTTGCGGGAGGTGACGCGCAGCTGAGCCTCGGCGGCGGCCTTGTCGCCGGCCTCGACGAGCTCGTGGAGCTTGCGCACCTCGGTGCGAACCTCCGAGCGGATGGACTGGTTGCGCAGGCGAGCCTTCTCGTTGGTCTTGTTGCGCTTGATCTGGGACTTGATGTTAGCCATGTGAATACCTCTTGTATCCGAGTCGATGGAGAGTCACGCACACCCTCACCAGGTACAACGCCTGGCCCGCGGCGTGCCGACGGCGAACCCAAGGTCCTGAACGCCAGTGGCACGCGAACGTCGCGTGAACAACTCGAAAGACACTACCAGCAGGGCCGCGGCGGAAAGAAATCCCCGCACAACTAGCTCCAGTGGTAGTCCGACCGGAGCCGGGCGGCGATGCGGTCGAAGCGCCTGCGCGGCATGACGGCGCCGGAGCGGCGGATGCCGGCTTCGGGGACTTCGAGGATGCGGTCGAGGCGCACCCACGACGGGCGGCCTTCGGGGTCCCAGGCGCCGGTGCCGATGAACAGCCAGCGGGGGTTGTCGGCGTGCCGGTCGTTGGTGGAGATGAGGGCTCCGAGCAGGGTTTGTTTGCTGCGGCCGACGACGACGACGGCGCGTTCGTGCGGCCGTTCCATGTCGCCTTCGAGCAGGACGGGAGCCCACACGACCTCGCCGGGGTCGGTCTGGCCGTCCATGTCGGGGGCGTAGACGATGGACCGCGCGACGTCGGCGGTGGGCCGGGCGACGGTGGCCGGTTCGCGGTGCCGCAGGGCGTTGGCGTCGGCCTCCGGCACCAGGCCGAGCTGCTCGTTGAGCATGGCCAGGCCGCGGTCGAGGGTGTCGCGGCCGCGGAACCATTCGGTGCCCGCCAGAATCCACTTCCAGATCAGGTTGCCGCCGCGCTGCCGCATCCGCCGCACCGAGCGGCCGAACTTCCGCAGGGGACCGTTGGGGGAACCGTCGGCACGCGGGGCGAGGGAGGCGGGCCGCGCGATGCTTCCCGACGTGACGGCGGCGTCGGCGGGCTCGTCCCTGCTGGTGGTCATGGTGGGTAAGTCTAGCGGGGGTTTCCGGGCAGGTAGGGTGGGCGGAGAATACCCGTGGGGCGCGTCGAGCGTCGGCCGCGGGGCAGGTTTTGGCAGGCGAGCGAAGAGAAGTACGGAGTCAACCCCACGTGACCAGGAATTTTGCGGCGCAGACGTTCACGGATCCGAAGCAGATCCGCAACTTCTGCATCATCGCGCACATCGACCACGGGAAGTCGACGCTGGCGGACCGCATCCTGCAGCTGTCGGGTGTCGTCGAGGATCGCGACATGCGCGACCAGTACCTCGACAACATGGACATCGAGCGTGAGCGCGGCATCACCATCAAGGCGCAGAACGTGCGTTTGCCGTGGGTGCCGCGGTCGGGTGCGCATGAGGGCGAGGAGATTGTGCTGCATCTCATCGATACCCCCGGCCACGTGGACTTCACTTATGAGGTGTCGCGGGCGCTGGAGGCGTGTGAGGGTGCGATTCTGCTTGTCGACGCCGCCCAGGGCATCGAGGCCCAGACTTTGGCCAACCTGTACCTGGCCATGGAAAATGACCTGGAGATTATCCCGGTCCTGAACAAGATTGACCTGCCGGCCGCCGACCCGGAGAAGTACGCGGAGGAGATCGCGCACATCATCGGCTGTGAGCCGGAGGACGTGCTGCGTGTCTCCGGCAAGACCGGCCAGGGCGTGCCGGAGCTGCTGGACCGCGTGTGCGAGTTGGTGCCGGCGCCGGAGGGCGATTCGGATGCCCCGGCGCGCGCCATGATTTTCGACTCCGTCTACGACACCTACCGCGGCGTGGTCACCTACGTCCGCGTGGTCGATGGCCGGCTGGAGCCGCGCGACGTCATTCAGATGATGTCCAACGGCACGAAGCACGAGCTGCTGGAGATTGGTGTGGTCAGCCCCCAGGCGCAGAAGTGCGACGGGTTGGGCGTGGGTGAGGTCGGCTACCTGATTACCGGTGTGAAGGACGTGCGCCAGTCGAAGGTGGGTGACACGGTGACGCTGGCGAAGAAGCCGGCGGAGGCGCCGCTGGAGGGCTACGCCGAGCCGACGCCGATGGTGTACTCCGGCCTGTTCCCCATTTCGCAGGAGGATTACCCGGACCTGCGTGAGGCCCTGGAAAAGCTGCAGCTTAACGACGCGTCGCTGACCTTCGAACCCGAAACTTCCGTGGCCCTGGGCTTCGGCTTCCGCGGCGGCTTCCTGGGGCTGCTGCACATGGAGATCACACGCACCCGCCTGGAGCGCGAGTTCGACTTGGACCTGATTTCCACCGCACCCAACGTGGTGTACCGCGTGGTGGTGGAGGACGGTTCCGAGATTGTGGTGCATAACCCTTCGGACTGGCCGGAAGGCAAGCTCAAGGAGGTGTGGGAGCCGGTGGTGAAGTGCACGATTATCGTGCCCACCGAGTTCGTCGGCCCCACGATGGAGTTGTGCCAGACCAAGCGCGGTGAGATGGGCGGGATGGATTACCTGTCCGAGGACCGCGTGGAGCTGCGCTACAAGATGCCGATGGGCGAAATCATCTTCGACTTCTTCGACATGCTGAAGTCGCGCACCAAGGGGTATGCCTCGTTGAACTACGAGGAGGCCGGTGAGCAGCTGGCGGACCTGGTGAAGGTGGACATTCTGCTGCAGGGTGAGCCGGTGGATGCGTTTTCGGCGATTGTGCACCGCGACAACGCGCAGTGGTACGGCAACAAGATGACGAAGAAGCTCCGTGAGCTGATTCCGAGGCAGCAGTTTGAGGTGCCGGTGCAGGCGGCGATTGGTTCGAAGATCATCGCCCGCGAGAACATCCGCGCCCTGCGCAAGGACGTTCTGGCCAAGTGCTATGGCGGCGACATTTCGCGTAAGCGCAAGCTGCTGGAGAAGCAGAAGGCCGGTAAGAAGCGCATGAAGAACATCGGCACGGTTAGTGT
>DUOR01000102.1 GCA_012838715.1 Actinomycetales bacterium | reverse complement strand
GCACCGCCAGATGCCGGATGACCGCCGCGGGCGACGAACCCGGGGCAACGTCCAAAGTGACCAATTCAGGCGTGATGACCTGCGAAGACATGGGGAATCCCGTCCGGAGTCAGAGTTCGCGGATCGCGACGAGCTCGGGGTGCGTCTCGTCGGGGTCCGGCAGGGAAGTGCCCGGCAGAGCGGTCGCCGCCGAGCCGTACGCGACCGCGCGGGCCAGGGTGCCCGCCGGATCGAGGCCCTCCTCGCGGGCCAGCAGATACCCGGCCAGGGCCGAATCGCCGGCGCCGACCGTGGAGGCCGGGACGATGGGCGGCGGGGCGGCCGCCAGGGCGGGGCCGTCGGCAAGCACGAGGACCGCGCCCACCGCACCGAGGGTGACCAGCACCTCGCCGACCCCGCGCTCGTTGAGGCGGCGGGCGGCGGCGACGACGGGCGAGAGATGGCCGTCGGCGGCGCGGCGCTCCAGCTCATTGCCGTCGATGCCGGCGAGCTGCCCGAGCTCGACGCCGTTGGGGGCGAGGACCTCGGGGGCGGCGTCGGGGAGGTTGTCGGCGAGCGCCGCCAGCGCGGCGTCGGAGGTGTCCACGGCGATGCCGACCTCCGGGTGCGTCGCGCGGAGGTGGCGGATGCAGGTGGCGTAGAAATCCGTGGGCGCGCCCGGGGGCAGCGACCCCGCGAGCACCACCCAGGAGGAATCCGCGGCGTGATGCGCCAACCGGTCCAGCACCCGGTCGGCGACGCTCTGCGGCAGCGGCGCACCCGGGGTGTTCAGTTTCGTGGTGGTGCCGTCGTCCTCGACGATGGTGATGTTCACGCGCGCCTCGTCGGCGACGTCAATGGCCTCGTGCGGGATGCCCTTCTCCGCCAGCAGCCGGGAGAAGCGGCCCGTGCGCGCCGCCGGGTACAGCGCCATCGTGGCGCGGCCCGCCTTGTGCACCGCCGTGGACACGTTCACCCCCTTCCCGCCGGGCACGTCCACCCCCATGGCGAGGCGGTACACGCCGCCGCGCTCCAGCGGGCCGGAAATGGTGGTGGTGCGATCGATGGACGGGTTCGCGGTGAGGGTGAGGATCATCGGGCGACGATGACCTCCAGGTCGTGCTCGGCCAGCTCATCGAGGAAACCCTGCGGCGCCGACGGGTCGGTGATGACCACGTCGATGTCGTCGAGGGCGGCGAAGCTGACCAGGAAATCGCGGCCCAGCTTCGTCGAATCGCACATGACCACGACCTTGCGGGCGTTGGTGATCATCGCCCGCTTCACCGCCGCCTCCTGCGGGTCGGCGGTGGACAGGCCGTGGTCGATGGTCAGGGCGTTGGAGCCGATGAAGGCGACGTCGGCGCGCATCAGCGCCAGCGCGCGCAGGGCGGCGTCGCCGACGACGGCCTGCGTGATGGCGCGGACCTGGCCGCCGAGCAGCTGCAGCTCGATGTAGGGGGCGGCCGCGAGGGTCAGCGCCGAGGGCAGCGAATTGGTGACCACCGACCAGTGCCTCTCCTCCGGGAACACCGACATGAGTTCGGCGAGGGCCTCGGTGGTCGTGCCGGCATCGAGGAACACCCCGCCACCGGAGGTCGGCAGGAAATCGATGGCCGCCCGCGCAATCGAACGCTTCGCGTCCTTCTGCGCCTTCTTGCGGGCGTCGACGCTGACCTCGACGGTCTGGAACGACTTCGCGGCGACGGCGCCACCGTGGACGCGGTGCACCGCGCCCTCGGCGTCGAGCTGCGCCAGGTCACGGCGGATGGTTTCGGCGGTGACGTCGAAGTGGTGCGCCAGATCGGACACCGTGACGCGGCCCTCCACGGCCGTGAGCGACGCAATCTTGCGCCTGCGTTCCTCTGCGTACATCGGGGCCTCCCAGTCGATTGGGCGCAGCGGGGCGCCGTTTCCGCGAAATCCACGACCCCCGGATGCGTGCCCGATTGGTTCCGAACGCCCGCGGGCCCGTGAATATCTGCGTCAATTGTGCCCGGACGTGTGGGATTGTCAAGGAACGGCGGGGCTGAATGTGGGGTTGATGTGGGAATCCCGGGTACCCTGCGGAAAACGGGGGAATCCCACCGGCCACCCCCGGCGGCGACATTCCCTGAGAACGCCTGACAGCCACTGACATGCCCTGGCATCCGCTGTCAGCCACTGACATCCACGAGCGAGGAGCCACGATGCCCGAACCCACCGTGCTGCACGCCACCGGCGTGGTTCCCGGCGTCGCCCATGCGCCCGTCGTGTGGGCGCGCCCACTTTCCGACGGCGGTGGCCCGGCGTCCCGGAGCGGAATCGGCGGGCTCGCCGGCGCCGGCGGTGACGTCGGGGCCGTGCCGGATTCGGTGGCCGGCACCGGGCTGCGGACGGGCTCGCCGGACCCGGTCGCCCGGCTGAATGCCGCGGCGGAAAACGTCTCGGAACGTCTGGCGGGCAGGTCGGCGGAATTGACCGGCAGCGCGGCCGAGGTGCTCATGGCCACGTCCTCGCTGGCCCTCGACCCGGGGTGGCGGCGCGTGGCCACCGCGGCCGTGCGCGCCGGCGCGGACCTGGACACGGCGGTCGTCCGGTCATTCGACAAGTTCATCGACATGCTGCGGGCCGCCGGTGGCGTCATGGCCGAACGGGTGCCCGACCTGGTGGACGTCCGGGGCCGCATCCTCGCCGAGCTGCACGGGCGCCCCGAACCGGGCCTGCCGGTGGTCGACGGCCCGGCCATCCTGTTCGCGGACGACCTCGCCCCCGCGGATGCGGCCACCGTGGACCCGGAACGTTTCGTCGGCCTGGTGACCTCGATGGGCGGCCCGACCTCGCACACCGCCATCATCGCCCGCCAGCTGGGTGTCCCGTGCCTGGTCGCGGCCGGGCCGGAACTCCATTCCATCGCGGCGGGCACCACCGTCCTCGTCGATGGCGCGGCCGGCACCATCACCGCCGAACCCGACCCGGACGTCGCCGATACCGCGGTCGCCGAGGCCCACGCCGCCGCCCGCTCCATCGCCGCATGGCAGGGGCCGGGCCGGACCGCCGACGGCGTGGCCGTGGAGCTGCTCGCCAACGTCGGCGATGGCGCCGCCGCCCGGAATGCGGCGGACGGGGTGGCCGAGGGCATCGGGTTGTTCCGGACGGAGCTGAGCTTTTTGGCGTCGGCAAGCGAACCCGCGGTGGCGGACCAGGCCGAGGTGTACGGCGAGGTGCTCCATGCGTTCGACGACGCGAAAGTCGTGGTGCGGACGCTCGATGCCGGGTCGGACAAGCCGCTGGCGTTCGCGGCTTTGACGGAGGAGGGCAACCCGGCGCTCGGCGTGCGGGGGCTGCGGATTTCGCGTTCGAATGCGGGGTTGCTGGAGCGGCAGCTTGATGCGGCGGCGTTGGCGGCCGAGCAGGCCGGGCGCGGGGACGCTCCGACGTGGGTGATGGCGCCGATGGTGGCGACGGTCGAGGAGGCCACGTGGTTCGCGGGGTTGTGCCGGGAGCGTGGCCTGACCCCGGGCGTGATGATTGAGACGCCCGCTGCGGCGCTGATGAGCGAAAGTTTGATGGCGGTGGTGGATTTCGTGTCCATCGGGACCAATGACCTCGCTCAGTACACGATGGCGGCGGACAGGTTGTCGCCGGAGTTGGCCTATCTGACCGATCCGTGGCAGCCGGCGGTGCTGCGGTTGATCGACATGACGTGCCGGTCGGGGATTGCGACGGGTACGCCGGTGGGCGTCTGCGGTGAAGCGGCGGCGGACCCGGAGCTCGCGTGCGTGCTGGTCGGGTTGGGGGCGGATTCGTTGTCGGCGGCGGTGGCGGCGTTGCCGGGCGTTGGTGCCCGGTTGTCGGGCGTGACGATGGCGCAGTGCCGGGACGCCGCACGGGCGGCCGTCGGTGCGACGAATGCGGGGGTGGCACGAGCTGCCGCCCGCCGGGTGCTCGACGCGGGGGAGTAGCGGACGGGGATGCAGCCGCAGGGGAGAAGCGAAGTGGCCCTCGGCCGGTGGAGCGGAAGAGGGAACCCCGGCTCCGAATAGGGGCGGGGCCGGGGTCGTGGTTGCGGGAGGTTCTAGAGGCTGCGGAGGACGCTGACGACGCGGCCGAGGACGGTGACGCGGCCGTCGACGCGAATCGGCTCGAAGTCGCGGTTGTGCGGCCAGAGCCAGGTACCGGCGCTGTCGACGCGCCATTCCTTAACGGTGGCCTCGTTCTCGGCGTCGCCCTCGATCATCGCGGCGATGAAGTCACCCTGCTCGGCGGTGTTCTGGGACTTCACCACGACCCAGTCGCCGTCGAAGATGCCGGCGTCGACCATCGACTCGCCGACGATGCGCAGGAGGTACAGCTCGCCCGAACCGACCAGCTCGGTCGGCAGCGCCATGTGCTCCTCGATGTGCTGCTCGGCCAGAATCGGATTGCCGGCGGCAATCTGGCCGACGACGGGGACGTACGTCGGGGCGGACAGTCCCTCCGGCACCGCCGGCATGTCGGACTTCGCCTTCGACTTCTGCTTCGGCCCGGGCTTGACGTCGCCGTCGCCCAGCTTCTCCTGCAGGTCACGCACGTCCACGGCACGCGGCTTGTGCGGGTCGCGGCGCAGGTACCCCTTCTTCTCCAGTTCCTTCAGCTGGTACGCCACCGATGACGTGGAGTTCAGGCCCACCGCGTCACCGATCTCGCGGATGCTCGGCGGGTAACCGCGGAGAATCACCGCATCGCGGATCACCTCGAGGATCCTCCGCTGTCGGTCGCTGAGCTTCTCCAGGTCAAGCTTCTTCTTGTTGTCTGCCATCGTGCTGCTCTCCCGCTCGGTAAGTCGTCCTGCGCGCCAGTGGGCCGGCTTCAGGTGGGTCGTCAGTTGGGCTGGTGGATTGTCGTCTGGAGGACGGGTTCGCCCAGGTGGAACGCGCTAGAGGGGTGGACGCCGGTCCCGACTCCGTTCGAATCCGACACTACACAAAAGCGGCCGTTCTTGCACAACTGTTCGAGAAAATCGCGGAGCCGTATGGACGCGGTCCGGAGGGGGTGCTATAAATCGAACATAGGAACGCAGTCGAACATTCGTGCACATCTCGTTCGAGGATGGCGTTCGAATGACCGGATGGAAGGAAACCACCGATGACCGCCTTTATCGCAGACTACCGAAACTCCGCCCCCAACAGCGACGACCGCCTCTGCGGCGTGTCGTTCCCGCAGTGGCTTGCCGACGATGTCCGTCCGGCCGCCCGCCCCAGAAACACCGCGTCCGTTCGAACGGGTGCGGGTCGATCGCGCACGGTGCATCGAACGCAGGAGCGTACCGGTCGCCGTCCCGTTTCGAACCGTCCCAGCAACCTTTCAGTTGGCGGCCGTCGTCCGAACACCCGTGGAACCGCGCGTCTGGGCAACTCCGCCGGCGTCCGTTCGAACACCGCGGATCACCGGCACAGCCCGGTGCGCGGCCCCATCCAGGGCGTCCGCCGCACCCCGGGCGCCGTCGCTGCCGCAGTCGGCCTCGGCCTGGTCTTCGGTGCGATGATGCACTTCTCGGGGTTCGGCGCCCCCGACGTCGAACCCGCCCCGGTCGCCCCGACGTACGTCGGCGCGGTCGAGTCCTCCGTCCGCTGATTGTCATCTGACCTCCGCACCGGGCGGGAGGTCAGATCCAGCGTGCCGACGGGAGCGCGCGGGCCCATTTCCCGGTGGCCGTAGACTTGGGGGCGTGCATTGCCAGTTCTGTCACCACGACCAAACGAAGGTCATCGACTCGCGCCTCATCGACGATGGCACGACCATCCGTCGCCGGCGCGAGTGCCTGTCCTGCGGAAAGCGATTCTCCACGCTCGAACGCTCGCAACTGACCGTCGTCAAGCGCGACGGCATCACCGAGGAGTTCGAACGCGAGAAGGTGATCAAGGGCGTCCGGCGCGCATGCCAGGGGCGCGACGTCCCCGAAGCGGCACTCAAACGGCTCGCCCAAAAGGTGGAGGAAACGCTCCGCGCCAAAGGCACCCCGCGGATCAACTCCAACGACATTGGCCTGGCCATCCTCGAACCGCTCCGCGAACTCGACGAAGTCGGCTACCTGCGATTCGCCTCCGTCTACAAATCCTTCTCCTCGGCCAAGGACTTCGAGGACGAGATCAAATCCCTGCGCAACGGCACCAGGAACAGCGACGGCACCAAGAACGGCAATGCCACCAGGAACGGCGACGGGGCCTAGGACGCGAGCGTCTCCCGGGCCGGCACCTAACGCAGCTTGTCGATTGCCTTGCGCACCCGCGTCGGCGACACCGAATGGGCGGTGCCCAACCGCTGCGCGAACAAACTGACGCGCAGCTCCTGAATCTGCCACCCGATGTCCCGGACGGCGGACGAACGACGGCGGCCCTCCGGCAGCTTCTCCAAACGGGCGTCGAGGTACTCGCGCACCTCCGTGACCTCGTCCTCCAGATCCGCGTCCCGGTCCGGATCCCGGGCCATGTCCTTCAACCGGATCTCCATGGCCTCCAGGTACCGCGGCAGATGCCGCAGATGCGCCCACCCATGCCGGGCGACCGCACCCTTCGGGAGCATGAACTCCAACTGGCCCTTCATGTCGTCAATCGCCGGACCACTCCACTCGTCCAACTGCGACGCGACCCGGTAGTACGCCGGCAACGCCGCCGCCAAACCCACCACAAGCTGCCGCACTTGCGCGGGGGCCTTCGGCTTCACTGCGTCACGCAGCTTCCGGTACTCCTCCGGATCACGCACCGGGCCACCGTTGGCCAGCATCAGATCCCGGACCACCGCCACGCGGCAATCCTCGACCAGCCCCTCCGAACCACCGTGCGGCCAGGAATCCACGGCGACGCGCTGCTGCAACGGCAGGCCCTTGACCATCGACTTCGCCTGCACCGGGCAGTCCCGCAACAACATCGTCAACGTCGCCGTGACCAGGGACGCCTTCGCCTGCGCCTCCGTCGGCATGACCTTGACGGCCACGCCGTTCTTGGTGGCCACGAGCGTCGGGTACGCGGTGACCTTCTGGCCGTCGACGGTGTTCTCCACCGTCTCCGGCACCGCGCCGAGATTGTCGGCGGTCCACTCGCGCACGGCCTCATGCTCCGACGTGCCCGCGGCCTTCGACACGGCGTTGGTCACCTGGCCCGAACGGCGTTTCTGCAGGGCGACCAAATCCCGGTCCTGGTCGGTCACGTCACCGCGACGATCGATGGTGGCGAAATTGAACCGGAGATGCGCCGGCAGCTTCGCCACGTCGAAGTCCGTGGCGTTGATGCCCGAGCCGCCGAGTTGCCGCAAAGCGTCGGCAAGCGACTCGCGCAGGGGACGGGCGTATGGCGTCATCATGTTCAGCGCCCGCGCGGCGAAGTCCGGCGCCGGCACCACCGATCGGCGCGCCACCTTGGGCAACGTGCGAATCAGCGACTCGACGAGCTCCTGGCGCAGACCCGGCACCAGCCAATCGAAACCTTCCGGCGTGAGGCCGGCGAGCAGGGGGACCGGGATGTGCAGCGTGACGCCATCGTCCGGCGCGCCCGGCTCGAAGCGGTACGCGAGGTTGAAGCTCAGGGTTCCCTGGCGCCACATGTCCGGGAACGCGTTCTCGGACACGTCGTGGGAATCGGGGTTGACCAGGGCCGCGGGATCGAAATCCAGCAGGTCCGGGTTCTTCGCCGACGTCTTCTTCCACCAGCGGTCGAAATTCGCGGCCGTCGTGGCCGTCGCTGGCAGCTTCGCGTCGTAGAAGGCGTACAACGTGTCGTCGTCGACCACGATGCCGCGACGGCGCGCCTTGTCCTCGAGCTGGGCGGCCTCCTCGAGCTTGTCCCGGTTCTCCGAGAAGAAGCGGTGGTGCGTCGTCCACTCGCCGTCGACGAGCGCATGGCGGATGAACATCTCGCGGGCGGCCACCGGATCGACCCGGTGATACGGCACCGCGCGATCGACGACCACCGGCACGCCGTACAGCGTGGACTTCTGGTACGCCATCGCCGCGCCGCGCTTCGTCGACCAGTGCGGCTCCGAGTACTGGTGCTTCAGCAGGTGTCCCGCGAGCTTCTCCACCCACTGCGGCTGAATCTGCGCCGCGTCACGGGCGAAAGTGCGGGACGTCTCCACGATTTCGGCGGCCATGACCCACCGCGGCGGCTTCTTCGACAGCGACGACGCCGGATGGACCAGGAACTTCGTGTTCCGCGGGCCGGTGAACTCCTTGCCCTCACCCTCGCGCACGCCGATCTGCGACAGCAGGCCGACCAGCAGCGACTGGTGAATCGCGTCCGGCGACGGCTCGTTGCCCTCGGCGGACCAGTTCCAGCCCATGTCCGCGACGACCTGGTTCAACTGGCGGATCAGGTCCTGCCACTCGCGCACCCGCATGTAGTGCAGGAACTCGCGCTGGCACAGCTTGCGGAACTGGTTGCCGCTCAGCTCGCGCCGCTTCGTCTGCAGGTGATCCCACAGCTTGAGGTAGGAGAGGAAATCGCTGGTCGAGTCCTTGAACCGGGCGTGCGCCTGGTCCGCCTGCGCCTGCTTCTCCAACGGCCGTTCGCGGACGTCCTGGAGACTCAGCGCCGCCACGATGACCGTCACCGCCTTCAGCGCACCATTCGTGTGCGCCTCGACGAGCATGCGCGCCAGCCGCGGGTCGACGGGAATCCGCGCCAGCTCGCGGCCGGTCGCCGTCAGCCTGGGGTCGGTCGCCGTGCGCGCGGGCGCGCCCTTGCTTTCCGACGAACCGCCCTTCGGCGCATCGGCGGACTTCGCGGCATCGGCCGCCGGTTCCAGCGCGCCGAGCTCGTCGAGGAGCTGGATGCCGTCGCGGATGGCCTTGTGGTCGGGGGAGTCGACGAAGGGGAAGGCGGAAATGTCGCCGAGGCCCAGGTTCGCCATCTGCAGGATGACGCTGGCCAGGTTGGTGCGCTGAATCTCCGGATCGGTGAACTCCGGGCGGGACAGGAAATCGTCCTCGGCGTAAAGGCGGATGGCGATGCCGTCGGCGACGCGGCCGCAACGGCCCGAACGCTGGTTCGCCGACGCCTGGCTCACCGGCTCAACCGGCAGGCGCTGCACCTTCGTGCGCGTCGAGTAGCGGGAAATGCGGGCGGTGCCGGTGTCCACGACGTAGTGGATGCCGGGCACCGTCAGCGACGTCTCCGCGATGTTGGTGGCCAGCACGATGCGCCGCTGCGAATGCGGCCCGAACACGCGGTGCTGCTCCTGGTTGGACAGGCGGCCGAAGAGCGGCAGCACCTCGACGCCGCGCCACTTCTGGCCCTCGATGGCCTCCGCGGCCTCGCGGATGTCGCGCTCGCCGGAGAAGAACACCAGGATGTCGCCGTCGCCTTCGCGCATCAGCTCGCGGCAGGCGTCGACCACGCCGTCAATCTGGTCGATGTCGGTGACCCGGGTCTCCACCTGCCCGTTCTTCCGGGTGACCTGCTCCTCGCGGTGCAGCGGCCGGTACCGGATCTCGACCGGGTAGGTGCGGCCCGAGACCTCGATGATCGGCGCCGGCTTGCCGTCGGCATCGGCGAAATGCTCGGCGAACCGCTCCGGGTCGATGGTCGCCGAGGTGATGATCACCTTCAGATCCGGCCGCTTCGGCAGCAGCCGCTTGAGGTAACCGAGGAGGAAGTCGATGTTGAGGCTGCGTTCGTGCGCCTCGTCGATGATGATCGTGTCGTAGTCGAGAAGGAGCCGGTCGCGCTGGATTTCGGCGAGCAGGATGCCGTCCGTCATCAGCTTGACGGCGGTGTCGCGGCCGACCCGGTCATCGAATCGGATGGCGTAGCCGACGTGCCCGCCGATCTTCTCGCCGAGCTCCTCGGCGATGCGCTCCGCGACGGTGCGCGCGGCGAGGCGGCGCGGCTGCGTGTGGCCGATTTTGCCGTGCATGCCGCGGCCGAGTTCGAGGCAAATCTTGGGGATCTGGGTGGTCTTGCCCGAACCGGTCTCACCGGCGATGACCACGACCTGGTTCGCCTCGATGGCCTCGGCGATGTCGTCGCGGCGCGCCGACACCGGCAGCCCGGCGGGGTAGGTGATGTCCGGCAGGTTCCCCCGGCGTTCCTCCAGCCGCAGTCGCGCGAGTTCGATGTCCTCGCCGATGGCGTGGATGGCGTTCGGTGCCGAAGCCCGGCTGAGCCGCTTGCGGAACGTGCGCGCCTCCGAGAAGGTCACCCCGTCGAGGCGGGCGTAGAGGGGCCGCTTGTCGACGCGGGGCCCGCCGGAGTCCCGGCCACCGCCACGGCCGCCGCGACGGCGACGGGAACGGGCGGGACGGTTTTCGGGTGAGGAAGATGTAGCCATGGTTGGTGACCAGGGTAGTCAATGGCCGCCTGCTCCCCATCACCGCGCCGCCACCAGGCGTTACATTCCGCGCGGGTACGTCACGCGCGCGTTAGGGAGGGGCGATGCATAGGCGATAGGGGAACGTCGCTTACGTTTTTCACATGAACTCCGTGTTGATCGCCGTGCTGGTGATGCTCGTGCTGTCCGTCGTCCGCGTCCACGTGGTGCTGGCGTTGTTCATCGGTGCCCTCGTGGGCGGCCTGCTCGGCGGGCTCGGATTCGACGGGACGTTGGTGGCGTTCCAGGACGGCCTCGCCGGCGGCGCCCGCATCGCCTTGAGCTACGCGTTGCTGGGCGCCTTCGCCATGGCGGTGGCCAAATCGGGGCTGCCGCAGCTGCTTGCCACCAAAATCATCGGCACGGTCACAGGTAAGGATCCGTCGGAAAGCTCCCGTGCGGTGGCGG
Organism: Actinomycetales bacterium; assembly: GCA_012838715.1. Classification (GTDB taxonomy): domain Bacteria; phylum Actinomycetota; class Actinomycetes; order Mycobacteriales; family Mycobacteriaceae; genus Corynebacterium. The sequence continues at coordinate 4,546 of DUOR01000102.1, read as the reverse complement.
TGGTGAAATGGAGCCTGCTCGGCGGCATGACGCTGATGGCGGTGCTGTCCCAGAACCTCATCCCGGTGCACATCGCGTTCATCCCGCTGGTGGTGCCGCCGCTGCTGGTGGTGATGAACGCGCTGAAGATCGACCGCCGCGCCATCGCCTGTTCGCTGACGTTCGGCCTGGTCACCACGTACATGTTTATCCCGCTGGGCTTCGGTTCGATCTTCCTCAACGACATTCTGCTGGGCAACATCGAATCCGCCGGCATGGACACCGGCGGCATCAACATCCTGCAGGCGATGGGCATCCCCGCGGCGGGCATGTTCATCGGCCTGCTGGTGGCCCTGCTGTTCACCTACCGCAGGCCGCGCGAGTACGCCGACCGTCCGCTTGCCGACGTCGCCGGCGTCCCCGATTCGCCCCGCGAACCGGTGGAGCGGGTGGCGACCCGTGACGGCGCGGCGCTCGGCGGCGGCGTCTCGAAGACGGACGCGGGGGAGGGCGCGGTTGCCGTCGTCGCGGCGGAAAAGTCAATGGAGCAGCCGATTTCGAAGCGCAACATCGTCATTGCGCTGGTGGCCATCTTCGTGACCTTCGCAATCCAAGTGTGGATGCAGTCGACCGATTTCGAGGCGAACTCGCTGCTCGTCGGTGCGCTGGCGGGTCTGGCCGTGTTCATGCTCGCCGGCGGCATCAAGTGGACCGAGGCCGACGACGTGTTCACCGCCGGCATGAAGACGATGGCGCTGATCGGTTTCATCATGATTTCCGCCCAGGGCTTCGCGGCCGTGATGACCGAGACCGGCGACATCGAGCCGCTGGTGGACGCCTCCGCCGACATGTTCGCCGGATCCCACGCCGCCGCCGCCGTCGCGATGCTCATCGTCGGCCTCATCGTCACCATGGGCATCGGCTCGTCGTTCTCGACGCTGCCCATCATCGCGGCCATCTACGTGCCGCTGTGCGTGTCGATGGGCTTCTCGCCGCTGGCGACGGTCGCCATCATCGGTACCGCCGGTGCGCTCGGCGACGCTGGTTCGCCGGCGTCCGACTCCACCCTCGGCCCGACGATGGGCCTCAACGCCGACGGCCAGCACGACCACATCCGCGACTCCGTCATCCCGACGTTCATCCACTTCAACCTGCCGCTGCTCGCCGCAGGCTGGATCGCGGCGATGGTGCTGTAGGGGCCGGGTAGCCGCCACGGCCATCCCTCAGTACCGTTGCCCGCATGGGAGCTTGGGACAAAGGACCTTACGACAACGACGACGCGGCGGAGCTGCTCGAGGACATCCGCGAAGGTGAGCTGTACCTCGACGAGCTGCTGCCCGACGCCGGTACCCGCTACATCGAGGCCGACCAGGGCTCGATGATCGTTGCGCTGGCGCATCTTGCCGCCGGTGACCTGCCCGAGGACGGCGGGATTGAGGAGTCGATGATCTCCAAGCTGCAGACCCCCGAAAACAAGGACCGCCTGCGCCAGGGACTCGAGGCCGTTCTCTCCGGCGACACCGTGTCAGAGCTGCACGAGCTGTGGTCCGGGGCGGGGGAGGAGGAACTCCTCGCCTGGAAGGCCAAGTCCTTCATCGACCTGTCCTAGCTCAACCGGCCGACGCGATCGCGTCCACTCGGCCAGCGTGGTCGCGCGACTGTGGGCGGACCACCGCGAAAACCCCGGCACCCACACAGGGTGGGTGCCGGGGTTCCGTGCTTTCTGACCGCGGTTCCTTGACCACGGCTCTTTGGCCGCGCCAGCCGACTAGTAGTTGGCCGGCGGGTCGCTCGCCTCCATGGATTCCTCGCTCCACTCGTCGACGAGCTTGTCCTTCGACGCCTTGTCGCGCTGGTCGGCGTCCTCCGGGTGGTCGGGCTTCGCGGGCTTCTCCTTGGGGCCGTTGCCATTGCCGTTGTCGGTCATGCCGCTTCCTTTCCATCGGGTGCGTTTGTCGCGGCTCCGGCGGCGTCTGCCACCGGGTGCCTGTCGTTCACTCTACCCGCGGTACGTGACGGGCGACACGGAAATCTTCCGCGGGCGAGGTGTATGCCGCAGAGTCGGCGTCGTCCCCCGTGCCCCGCCGCCGCCCCTTCAACCCTAAAACTCGGGATCAATAGCTCGGGATCAGTACTGATCTCGAGTTGAACACTCCCGAATCGGGCTGATCCCGAGTTATTGATCCCGAGTTAAAGGCCGGCGCGCCAGTGATCCCGGGTTGCCGGCCCCGAGGCGGCGGCCCGTGAAGGGGGTGAGGTGCGCCCCGGTGCCTGCGCGGCTAGCGTCCGCGCAGCCGGCCCCGAGGCGGCGGCCCGTGACGGGACGGCCGGGCTAGTACCTGCGCAGGGCGCCGAAGGGGGAGCCGTCGTTGAGTTCGTCGACGGCCCAGACTTCGCCGGAGGTGCGCAGCACGTTGCGGATGGCGTCGTCCATGTCGCGGGCGTACGCCTCCTCGCCGAGGGCGCGTTCGGTGATCATCAGCGTGCCGACGCGCCCAATCTCCGAATCGTTGACGATGTACTCGGGGTTCGCGGTGGCCAGGCCGGTGCCGATGGCGGCGGCGTAGTCGTCGGTAAGCGCATTGGTGTGGCGCTGCACCTCGCCCGCGGCGAGCGGCCACGCCTTCTCGTGGATTTGCTTCTCGTTCAACGCATCCGGGTTTCCGGCGACGACGCCGAGGACGCGCACGTTGTTGATGTGCGTCGACAGCGGCCCCAGGTACTCGGACACGGACGCCAGCACCAGAGGGCGCTTGTCGGTGGAGAAGCGCTTCTCCATCGCACGGCCGGTCACGCGGAGGAAGGCCTCGAGGACGTTGCCCTCACCGGTGCCGTGGCCGTGGTAGAACGCGTGGTTTCCGGTCGACCCCTTCGACTGCAGTTCGGGCTCGCGGGTGTACGCGCCGGCGACGTCGTCCTCCGAGGCCGGGATGTCGCCGAGCGGCAGCTCCGTGATGTGCGCGCGGTCCGCCTCGAACAGGCGGACCTTCGCGCGGCTGATGGCCAGAATGAGGAAGGGCACGTCACCGGTGACCATCGGCAGCACGTGGCGGAAGTTGAAGCTGTCGCCGACGGTCGCGTCCTTCGGGAAGGAACGGTCCGTGCGGAAGCGGCGCATGCCGTCGGGGGAGGCGAACACGACCAGGCCGTCGCTCTGGAACTGCCAGAAGCGGCGGGAGCGGGCGAGGGACTCGACGGGCGCCAGAATCGACTCGGCGTCGGCGTCCGGGTAGTTCTCCTCGAGCTGCGTGCGGGCGTCGTCGATGAGGTGGCCGAAACGCTTCGAATCGTTCAGCGTCTCGTCGGTCGCGCGGTGCGTGGGCATGTGGATGGTCACGCACGGGCCGGCCCACCCCGCGAGGTCGGCGAGATCGTCATGGCGAAGTGCATCGGAATGACTGATAATTTGCGTGGTAAACATGACTCAAGTTTACCGATTGATGAACAGCCCCGCTATTTTCATTCATTCGACCTCTGATTCGACCGCTGATTGGGCCGCACCTTCGGACGTTCCTACGGCTGCACCTCCATCCGCTCCGTCGGCCGAACCCCGACCGCTCCTACGGCCGCTGCTCCACCCCTTCGTCAAGTTCCCGAATCGCCCGGTACACGGCCTCGAATGGCTTCACGTCGATGCGGTTGAGCGTGCCGACGACGTGGACGCCCCGGCTCGGGCAGCGGAACGCGAAACTGCCGATGGACCCGGAATGGCCGAGGATCTCCGGGGCGGGCACCACCGGCGACACGATCCGCGGCAGTTCCAGGCGCATCATCCCCGCGCCGTAACCCATTGGCACGAACTGGATCCGGCGGAACTCGCGGCCTTCGACGTGCGCGCGGTCGAACAGCTCCCCGCCATGGAACGCCACCGAAAACCGCATGAGGTCGCGGGCCGTGGTGACCACGCCGCCCGCCGGCGCCTGGCTCGCCGCGTATTTGCCGATGCCGACGATGGCCCGCCGCGACCGCACCGGCATCGGCAACGGCAGCCCCTCGACGGTCCCGTCCGGTCCGAGCAGCGCCGTCGACCCGAGGCCCAGGGGAGCGGTGATGTGCCGCTCCAGCAGTTCCGCGTACCCCGACCCGGTCACGGTCTCCAGCATCCGCGCCAGCAGCAGCGCATTCGCGTCCGAGTAGTGGGCCTTCGCCCCCGGCGCCGCCTTCCCGCCGAGCGCCCGGTGCCGGTCCGCCAACTCCGGCCAGTCCACCGCGCGATCCCGCCGCGAAATCTCCGTGAACAGCGTCGTCCCGCCCCGCACCTTCTCGAACTCGGGGTTGGCCAGCCCGGACGTCTGGTCGAGCAGGTGGCCGACCGTAATCCCCGGGACATGGTCGACGCCGCGGACGGTGTGGATGCCGGCGATGTCGCCGTCGGCAAGCATCTCGGCGACCCGGTCGGCTCGGGACAGTGTTCCCGCGTCGATGGCGGCGAAGACCAGCGCGTGGGTGAACAGCTTGGACACCGACGCCGCCAGGAACGTGGCGTCGACGTCGCCGTGGCTGACGGTCTCACCGTCATCGCGCGTGGCCAGGAGGACGGTGGTGCCGAGGCGGCCGAGACGATCGG
>DUOR01000101.1 GCA_012838715.1 Actinomycetales bacterium | reverse complement strand
TTGATGTCCAGGTGCAGCTCCGCCGCGAAACCGATCGGCGACACATCCGTCGGGCCGTGGAAACCGGACTTGATCTGGTACGGCTCGGCCTGCGCCATGACCTTCTTCAGCGGGGTGATGCCGCCGAGGTGCGTGGTCGCGCAGCGGACGTAGTCGATGAGCTGCTCGTTGATCAGGTCCTTGATGTCGTAGACCGTGTTGAACACCTCGCCGATGGCCAGCGGGGTCGTCGACTGCTGGCGCACGTACCGCAGGTTCTCCTGGTTCTCGCCGAGGGTGACGTCCTCCAGCCAGAACAGGTTGTACGGTTCGAGGGACTTCGCCAGCTGCGCGGCCTCGCGCGGCGTCATGCGGTTGTGGCCGTCGTGCAGCAGCGGCAGCTCGGGGCCGAATTCGTTGCGCACCGCCTCGAAAACGGTGGGCAGGTGCCGCAGGTACGCGGCGGTGTCCCAGTCCTCCTCGACCGGCCAGCCACCGCGGTTCGCCGGCTCGAAGTCGTAGCGGGCGCCCGACGACTGCTCCTGCGCGGCGACGCCGTACAGCTTCTCGATGCCCGGCACCGACGTCTGCACGCGGATCATGGTGTAGCCGAGCTCCATCTCGTAGCGGATGGAGTCGAACAGCGACTCCAGGCCCGTGCCCGAGGCGTGGCCGTAAGCGCGGGCGCCGGTGCGCGACGCACCGCCCAGCAGGTCGTAGACCGCCTGCCGGCCATCTTGCCCTTGATGTCCCACAGCGCCATGTCGACGGCGGCGATGGCGGCCATGGTCACCGGGCCGCGGCGCCAATAGGCGGAGCGGTACAGGAACTGCCACGTGTCCTCGATCTTCCGGGCGTCGCGGCCGACGAGCAGCTGCGCGACGTGGTTCTTCAGGTAGGAGGCGACGGCCAGCTCACGGCCGTTGAGGGTGGCGTCGCCGACGCCGACGACACCGTCGTCGGTGGTCAGCTGGAGCCGCGCCGAGCATGAGCTCCTGGAAGAACGGGTTGACGATGTCCGCGACCACCAGGCCCAGCACGTTGCTGCGCGGGTGGCCGACGGGCCGGTCGGGGCGGATTTCGGCGGCCGTCCGGTAGCCCAGCTCGCGGGCGGCGGCCAGGACCTTCTCGGAGGTCCGGGAACTGACGCGGTCGGGGCGGCTGGACGTCCGCGACACCGTGGACGGCGCGACGCCGGCCAACTCCGCGACGTCGTAGATCGTCGCCCGGTCATCCCCGGCGGCTTCAGTGTCCTCGGTGTCCTCGGTGCCCTCGGCGCCCGCCCCCTCGGGTCCCGTGTCCGGGCCCCGGCCCGGTGGCAGGTCCCCCGAAGGGTCGGGGAGCCCCGCATTCCCGAAATCATCGTTCTTCCAGGTCATGCGACGATCGTAGCCACGTCGGGCCGACCCTCTCTTCCTTCCGGTGTTCCCGGGTTTCCCCGCTTCACCTTCCCTTCTACCTGCCGGACTTCTTTCCCGGGCCGAACGCCCAGGTGCCGCGGCGCGTGAAGTTCGGGGGCGTCTTCTTCAGTGCCGCGGTGCGCGCCCGGGCGGCGTTCTCGCTGAGCAGCAGCTTCGCCTGCTGCAGCCGCTCGGCGCGGAAGGTCGCGCGCGGCGAGCGCCAGGCGTCGCGGAACAGCTCCTTCGCGGCGGCCAACTGGTCGGGGGAGCGGCCGAGGAGTTCGCGCAGCATGTCGCGGGCCCGGGCCTCGGCGTCGTCGCGGGAGGCGGCGGTTTCGGTGGCCAGGCCGACGTCGACGGCGTCGGCGCCGGAGAGCTCGCGGCCGGTCATGGTCAGCCAGCGGGCGCGTTCGGCGCCGACGTGGTCGGCGAGGGTGCGCGCGCCCGACATGTCGGGGATGAGGCCCCATTTGGCCTCGAGCACGGACCAGCGCGCGTCGGCGGTGGTGACCCGGAAGTCCGCGCCGAGCGCCAGCTGCACGCCGCCGCCGTAGCAGTGGCCGTGGACGACGGCGATGACCGGGACGGGCAGGCGGCGCCACTCCCAGCAGACCCGCTGGAACAGGTTCGCGCCGTCGCGGGCGAAGGGGTTCGGGGTGAAGGCCACCGCGATGTCCAGGGGCTTCTTCAGCACCGCGCCGAAGTCGAGGCCCGCGCAGAAGGAGTCGCCGGCGCCGGCGAGGATGACGCCGCGCAGGTCCCGGTCGCGGCGCAGGGTTCGGGCGGCGTCGTCGAGGCCACGGAGCATGGCCATCGTCAGTCCGTTGAGCTTCCTGGGCCGGTTGAGGCTCACCACCGCGATGCGCGCGCCGTCGAGCTCCCCGTACGAGATGGTCACGGGGTTCTCGGCGGCCCCGGCGGCGGGTCCGGTGGTGGTGCCTGCGGTTTCACGGGTCGTCATGGCGCCACGGTATCCAGTCGCGGGCGCTCCCGGGCCGGAATCGGAGGGAAGGCCGGTGCCCGCGGCGTGCCCGCGGCGCGGCCG
>DUOR01000100.1 GCA_012838715.1 Actinomycetales bacterium | reverse complement strand
GCGCCGGGGCGGGTGCCGCGGCGGCGAACGTCGGAAAGCAGGGTCCCACCGCCGTGCCCGAGCCGGACAAGCCCTCGGAGCCGCGGCTCATCCTGCGGCCCCGCGAGATCCAGGATCGGGTTCGCGCCGGCGCGTCGGTGGCGGAGCTGGTGGAGCTCACCGGCATGCCGCAGCGCCGCATCGAACCGTTCGCGCACCCGGTGCTGGCGGAGCGCGCCCGCATCGCGGAACTGGGCAAGCAGTCCCGGCCGCGCCGCTCGGAGGGGCCCGCGCAGTTGCCGCTGCAGGACGTGCTGGCCACGGCGTTCGCCGCGCGCGGCCAGGACATCTCGGAGGCCGAGTGGGACGCCTGGCGCGACCTGTCCGGCCAGTGGATCATCGGCGTGACCTGGACGACGGGCCATTCCACCACCACCGCCGAGTACGCCTTCTACGCGGAGGGCTCGGCGACGTCGACGGTCGCCCGGAACACGCTGGCCGCGGAGCTCGTCGACCCGGACTTCGCCCGCCCGCGCCGTTCGCTGTCGCCGGTCGGCGCGGACGGTGAGCCGGAACCGCGCCGCATCCACCCGATTGACGACGCCGACGCCCCGGCCGATGCCGGCGCCGCCCCGGATTCCCCCGCGGAACCCGCGGGCGACGAGGCGGACGAGGACTTCATGCGGCACCCGGACGACGAACCCGCCCCGCGGCGCCGCCGCAAGACGGTGATGCCGTCCTGGGAGGATGTGCTGCTCGGGGTGCGCCCCACGGACAGGAAGTGACGGGGGAACCGCGATGACCGCTACGTCGGGGGCGCGCCATGTGGTGACGATGTGGTTCGTCACGGCCGCCGATCCTTCATCGGTGCTGGCGGCGGAGCCGGGCCCGGACCGTGGTTTCGGCCGGAAGTACCTGGCGCTGCTGGATCCCCGGCTGCCGGTCGCCCCGATCGGCGATTTCCCGTTGAACCGTTCTGCGCCCGCGGGCCCGGGCGAGTTCTACATCGGCGGCTTCGACGGCCTCGCGCTGGTGCAGACGGTGCTCGAGGTGGACCTGCTGTCGGAGCTGCCGGAGCGGTACCTCCGTGGCATCGCGGCCACGGACGTGTACGCGTTCATCGCGGAGCACGACACCGGCTTCGGCGCTTTCGCGCATTGGCGTGCCGGTGAGCTGAAGCGCGCGTTCACCGCGACGCGCGTCAAGATCCTCGAGGACGCCGGACTCCCCCAGCCCTTCGAAGCCGACTACTGGGCGGGCCGCCACCGCCCGGCCCCCGCCGAGGACGCCCCCAACCGCGAGGTGCCCGAGGGCCGCGTGGGCGGCGTCGCACTGCCCTTCTCCCCCGCCGAGCTTGCCGACGCCGCCGCGCGCGGCTTCCTGGGTTTCGACCCGGCGGACCCGGGCCCGGACATCCCCGTCAGCGCCTTCGCCGTGGACGGGCGCCGCGCGCCCGCCCTGGATCCGACGTCGTCGCCCTCGCGGAGCCGCTCCATCTTCTCCGACGGATCCGCGCGGCAGGCGGC
>DUOR01000099.1 GCA_012838715.1 Actinomycetales bacterium | reverse complement strand
GCGGGCGCGGGTTCCGGGGCGGGCGCGGGGCGAGCGCGGGTTCCGGGGCTCGCTCGTTCCGAGGCTAGCGGGGCGCGACGAGGGCGCGCTGGATCAGGGTGTCCAGCAGCTCGCCGTACTCGACGCCGGACGCGGTGAACATCTGCGGGAACATCGAAATCGGGGTGAAGCCCGGCATCGTGTTCACCTCGTTGAGCACCGGACCGTCGGCGGTGACGAAAAAGTCCACGCGCGTCAGGCCATCGCAACCCAGCGCACGGAACGCGGCCTTCGCCTGCTCCTGCAGCTCCGTGGTGGCCTCCGGGGACATGGGCGCCGGGATCTGCGCCGTCACCACGTCATCGAGGTACTTCGTGTCGAAGCCGTAGAACCCCTCCGCGGAATCCTCGGTACCCGTCAACTGGGCCGGGACCGACGCCACGATGGTGCCGTCGGGACGCTGCAGCACACCGCACTCCACCTCGGCGCCGACGATCCCCTTCTCCACGATGACCTTGCGGTCATGGGCGCGGGCCAACTCCAGGGCCGCCGGGAAATCCGCCCAGTCGTCCACCTTCGAAATGCCAATCGACGAACCCCCGCGGGCCGGCTTGACGAAGGCCGGGGTCCCCAGCCGATCGCGGTCGGCGTCGGAAAGCTCCTCCCCCTCGGCGAGCACCACCTGCTCCCCCACGGTCAGGCCACGCGCGGCGGCCAGAATCTTCGTGGCTTCCTTGTCCATGCCCGCGGCCGACGCCAACGCGCCCGGGCCGACGAACGGCACGCGCGCCAGCTCGAGGAGACCCTGGATGGTGCCGTCCTCGCCGTTCGGGCCATGCAGCACCGGGAACACGACGTCGACGACGTCATGGACGGAACCCGCCCCCGGGCCCGCGACGTACCGCAGCTCGCCCCGGCGGTTCGGATCCGTGGACAGCTGCAGCTCAGCGCCGCCCTCGGCGACGTCGGGGACCTCCGGCAGTTCCCGGCCGCGGCGCACCAGCTTCTCCGGGTCCGCGGTGCCCGGCGTCCACGTGCCGCCGCGGGTGATGCCCACGGGCACGACGCGGTACACCTCCGGATCCAGGTGCGCCATGATGGCGCCGGCCGACACGCAGGACACGTTGTGCTCCGGGCTCGCGCCACCGTAAAGGACGGCGACCGCGATGCGGGAATCAGGCGAAGTCATGTTCGCGGATTCTACCCGCGGCTACTCCGCCTTGCGGCTGCGCCCCATCAACGCGCGGATCATGTCCTCCACCGTCACGCCCTTGTGACAGACGGCGTGGACGGCCTCGGTGATGGGCATCTCGACGTTGTTCTCCCGCGCCAGGTCGCGCACGGAAATCGAGGAGATGACGCCCTCCGCCACCTGGCCGCGCGTGGCGTGCTGCGCCTGCTCGACGGTGTCGCCGCGGCCCAGGCGCTCGCCGAAGGTGCGGTTGCGGGACAGCGGCGAGGAACAGGTGGCCACCAGGTCGCCCAGGCCCGCCAGGCCGGAGAAGGTTTTCTCGTTGGCGCCGACCGCAACGCCCAGGCGGGTGATTTCCGCCAGGCCGCGGGTGATGATCGTCGCCAGCGTGTTCTCGCCCAGCCCCTGGCCCGTGGCCATGCCGCACGCCAGCGCGATGACGTTCTTGCAGGCGCCGCCGATTTCGCAGCCGATGACGTCGACGTTGGTGTACGGGCGGAAGTAGCCGGTGGCCACTGCCGCCTGGACCAGCTGGGCGCGGGTCGCGTCGACGCAGGCGATGACGGTCGCCGCCGGCTGCCCCGCGGCGATCTCCTTCGCCAGGTTCGGGCCCGACAGCACCGCCACCCGCTCCTCCGCCACGCCGGCGACCTGCGTGATCACCTGGCTCATGCGCAGGTGCGACTCCTTCTCGATGCCCTTGGCCAGGCTGACCAGCGTGGACTTGTCGTCCAGCAGCGGACGCCAGGACGCCAGGTTCTCTCGCAGCGTCTGCGACGGGACCGCGAGCACCACGATGTCCGCGCCGGCGAGGGCCCCCGCCGCGTCGTCGGTGGCGGTGATGTTCTCCGGGAGGATGAGCCCCGGCAGGTAATCCGGGTTCTCCCGCGACACCTGGATCCGCTCGGCCTGCTCCGTGCGCCGCGCCCACAGGCGCACCGGGTTGCCGGCGTCGGCGAACACCTTCGCCAGCGTCGTCCCCCACGATCCGGCCCCCATCACGGCGACGTCCACCATGTGCCCGCTCCCTTCCATCCGAGTTACCCGCCAAGCCTAGCCGCGGGAACCCGCCGCGTCCGGCGGGTGCGGACAATGCCCCGGGGTTAAACTCGGGCGTTAGACCATCCAGCCGCCGGGAAAGGCGCGGCGGGCGCCGCGCACAGGAGCTTCTCACGATGACCTCGCACGAAAACGACAAGGATCGCGTCAACGACCAGAGCCTCGTCGGTCGCCACCAGTCCATCGGCGACGACCCGGCGGAAGGGGTGAAGAAGCCCACGTACGCCGCGGGTGCGGTGTTGTGGCGGGGTGACGCGAACGACCCCGAGGTGGGCATCATCCACCGTCCGTCGTACGGGGATTGGTCGCTGCCGAAGGGCAAGCTCGATCCGGGCGAGAATCTGCCGGGCGTGGCCGAGCGAGAGATCCGCGAGGAGACGGGGTACACGGTCCGCCTGGGCAAGTTGGTGGGCAGCGTGTCGTATCCGGTCACGGGCCGCACGAAGTTGGTCTGGTACTGGACGGCGGAGGTCCTGGGCGGCGAGTTCGCGCCGAACGACGAGGTCGACGAGCTGCGTTGGGTGGGCATGGACGAGGCGGAGGAGCTGCTGACCTACGACCTCGACGTCGACGTGCTGCGCAAGGCCCGCAAGCGCCTGAGCCGGGAGCCGGACACCCGCATCATCTACATCCGCCATGGCCGCGCGCATTCGCGGAAGAACTGGGCGGGCGACGACAATCTGCGCCCGCTGGACAAGAAGGGCCGCCGGCAGGCGGAGCTGCTCATTTCGCAGACGCTGCCGTTCCGCCCGGGGCGCATCTACTCCGCGGAGCCGGACCGTTGCCGCCACACCGTCGAGCCGCTGGCCGGCGAGTTGGGCCTGGACGTCACGGTGGATCCGTTGTTCGGCGACATGGCCTGGATTGGTTCGCAGGTCGAGGCGCAGAACCGGTTCATGGACGTCGTCGCCGAGGGCGGCGTGTCCGTCATTTGCGCGCAGGGCACGGTCATCCCGCACATGATCGCGTGGCTGTCCGCGAACGGCACCCTGCCCATCGACGACATCCCCGCCCGCAAGGGTTCGGCCTGGGTGCTCGGCTTCAACGACGGCGTCCTCACCACCGCCGACTACTACTCCTCCGCGCTGCCGGTGAAGTAGCCGCGCCATGCGCGGGCGCCGCACCACGGCG
>DUOR01000098.1 GCA_012838715.1 Actinomycetales bacterium | reverse complement strand
GGCGCCGTCGGAAAGCCCCCCGCTGGGGTCCGGCGGCGGCGTCGACGACGCCACCCGCCAGCTGCCGGCGATGGGCGGCCGGCACCGCAAGGACCCGGCGACGGGTGACGCGGGCGACCCCCTCGGCGGCAACGGGCCGACGCCGCCGCGCCCCGGTGACGAAGGCCCGAAGTCCACGGAGGAGGACCGATGAGTTCGCACCCCTGCGACCCCTGCGACGACGAATTCCAGCCGGACGTCGCCGGCGGCATCGCCGAATCGCACGGGCACTTCGACCAGGCGCGCGCCGAGGCCGCCGTCCGCGAGCTGCTGCTCGCCGTCGGCGAGGACCCCGACCGCGAAGGCCTGCGCGAGACCCCGGCCCGCGTGGCCCGCTCCTACCGCGAGGTGTTCGCCGGCCTGCACGTCGACCCGAACACGGTGCTGGAGAAGACCTTCGACGAAGGCCACCAGGAACTCGTGCTGGTCAAGGACATCCCGATTTACTCGACCTGCGAGCACCACCTGGTGCCCTTCTACGGCAAGGCCCACATCGGCTACATCCCCGGCCCCGAGGGCCGCGTGACCGGCCTGTCCAAGCTGGCCCGCCTCGTGGACCTCTACGCCAAGCGGCCGCAGGTGCAGGAGCGGTTGACCGGGCAGGTGGCGGATGCGCTCGTCGAGAAGCTCAACCCGACGTCGGCGATCGTCGTCATCGAGTGCGAGCACCTGTGCATGGCGATGCGCGGCATCCGCAAGCCCGGTTCGTCGACGGTGACGTCGGCGGTGCGCGGCGGCTTCAAGTCCGACGCCCGTTCGCGCGCCGAGGCGATGTCCCTCATCACGGGCCGGTGACGCCGGTGACCCCCGCCGGAGAATCCCGTCCGCCCGTGCCGCTGCCGGCCCTCGACCGCTGCCTGGTCATGGGCGTCGTCAACGTCACCGAGGACAGCTTTTCCGACGGCGGCGAGTGGCTGGGGCCCGGCGCCGCGGTCGCCCATGCGCGCGCGTTGCTTGCCGACGGCGCCGACATCATCGACGTCGGCGGCGAATCGACCCGGCCCGGCGCCGTGCGCGTGGACGCGGACGTCGAGCTGGGGCGCGTCGTCCCCGTCGTCGCGGAGCTCGCGGCGGAGGGAATCCCGGTCAGCGTGGACACCATGCGCGCCGACGTCGCCGAGGCGGCCATCGCGGCCGGGGCGGCGTTGATCAACGACGTGTCCGGTGGCCTCGCCGATTCCCGCATGCTGGAGGTCTGCGCCGCCGGGAACGTGCCGGTCTGCCTGATGCACTGGCGCACCGACCGTTTCGGTTCGGCGTCGGGCCGGGCGGAGCCGTCGGCGGAGGGCATCGTCGCCGAGGTGACCGGCCATCTGCGGTCCCTGGTCGACGCCGCCGTCGCCGCGGGCATCCCGGAGGAACGCATCATCCTCGACCCGGGCCTGGGCTTCGCGAAGAACGCCGACGACAACTGGGCGCTGCTGCACGCCCTGCCGGAGCTGGTGGGCATGGGCCTGCCGGTGCTCGTGGGGGCGAGCCGCAAGAGGTTCGTGGCCACGGTCGTCGACGGGGTGGCCCGCTCCCCCCGCGACGCCGACGACGCGACCGCCGCCATCACCGCCCTGTCCGCCGCGGCGGGCGCCTGGGCGGTCCGCGTGCACGACGTGGCCCGCAGCCGCGACGCCG
>DUOR01000097.1 GCA_012838715.1 Actinomycetales bacterium | reverse complement strand
GGCGGGGGCCGGTGGCCTCGTCGAGCGTCCCGGGCGCGCCGACCAGCGGCAGGCGCGCGGTGGCGCACTCGGCGGCGGGCAGGCCGGTGCGGCCGACGACGGCGTCGACGGTCTGCTCGGCCATCAGGCGGTACTCGGTGAGCTTGCCGCCGGTGACGGTGATGAGGCCGTCGTCGCCGGTGATGATGGCGTGCTCGCGGGAGAGGTCCGCGGTGTCGCCGTCGCCGGTGTCGATGAGGGGGCGCAGGCCGGCGAAGGTGCCGATGACGTCCTCCCTGGTCAGCGGCGTCTCCAGTGCCTGGTTGATGACGCCCAGCAGGAAGTCGACGTCCTCCTCCGGCGCCTCGGGGACGTCGGGGATGGGGCCGGGGGCGGGCTCGTCGGTCAAGCCGATGTATACCCGGCCCAGCTGCGCGGGCAGGACGAAGCAGAAGCGGTTGACGCTGCCCGGGATCGCGACGGTCAGCGAGCCGGTGGGGTTGCCCAGCTTCGCGGCGTCGACCACCAGGTGCGTGCCGCGCGAGGGGCGCACCGAAATGCCGTCGGCGAGGTCGCCGGCCCACACGCCGGTGGCGTTCACCACGGCCTTCGCGCGGACGGTGACGGACTCGCCGGTCAGCTCGTCGGTGAGGGTGGCGCCGGTGCCGGTGGCGTCGGTGGCGCGCACCTTCGTCAGCACCTTCGCGCCGTGGCCGGCGGCGGTGCGGGCGAGCGCGACGACGAGGCGGGCGTCGTCGACGAGCTGGCCGTCATGGTTGACGAACCCGAAGCGCACGTCGCCGGCGCGGACCGTCGGCGCCAGCTCCGCGACCTTCGCCGCCGACACGGTGCGCGACCGCGGCAACGTCCTCGATGACGTTCCCGCGAGCATCCGCAGCACGTCGCCGGCGATGAAACCGACCCGCGGCAGCAGCGACAGCGGCCGGATTTTCCCCATCACGGGAACCACCTGCGGCAGCGCGTGGACGAGGTGCGGGGCCGTCCGTTCCATCAGGATTCCACGCTCGCGGGCGGAGCGGTGCGCGATGCCGACGTTGCCGGAGGCGAGGTAGCGCAGGCCACCGTGGGCGAGCTTCGACGACCACCGGGAGGTGCCGAACGCCAGGTCATGGGCGTCGACGAGGGTGACGTCGAGGCCCCGGGAGGCGGCGTCGAGCGCGATGCCGGCGCCGGTGACGCCCGCGCCGATGACGAGCAGATCGGGTTCGTGGCCGGCGGCGAGATTCGACCAGTCGGCGGAGCGGCGGGCCGCGTTGAGTGCGGTGGGGGTCATGGTGACTCCAGGGTATCGGGAGGGTGCCGGGAGGGTTTCCGGGAAAAGTTGCGTTACATATGCGCCAAAAGTGTCACACTTTGGGTCTATAGTAGATCGCATGACCAATCCCCGCGCCGCCCACCCGCTCCCGGTCCCGCCCATGCACCCCTTCCTGTGGGGGACGCCCGCCGAGGCGCGCCCGCTCGGCGACGGCACCCGCGGCCTGCTCGCCGGCGTCCTCGGCATCGAGCCCCGCCCGGCCGAGCGCCCCTCCCTCGACGACGTCGAGCTCACCGAACCCGCGCTTTCCGACGGTGACGCCGCGGCGATCGCCGCCATCGTCGGTGACGACGCCGTGTCCGCCGACCGCGACCAGCGCCTCGGCCGCGCCCGCGGCAAGTCCTACCCGGACCTGCTGGACTGGCGTTCCGGCGACGTCATCTCCGCGCCCGACGCCTGCGTGGCCCCCGGCACGGAGGACGAGCTCCTCGCGGTGCTCGAACTGTGCTCCGAGCGCGGCATCGCGGTCGTCCCCTTCGGCGGCGGCACCTCCGTCGTCGGCGGCGTGACCCCGGACCGCGGCGACTTCGGCGCCGTCATCTCCCTCGACCTGGCCCGCTTCAACGGGCTGGAGGACCTCGACCCGGTCTCCGGCGAGGCCACGTTCGGCGCCGGCCTGACCGGTCCGGAGGCCGAGAAGCTCCTCGGGGAGCAGGGCTGGTCGCTGGGCCACTTCCCGCAGTCCTTCCCGTACGCCACCATCGGCGGCTACGCGGCGACCAGATCCTCGGGGCAGGACTCCTCCGGGTACGGCCGTTTCGACGAGATGATCCGCGGCCTGACCGTCGTCACGCCCACCGGCATCACCGAGGTCGGCCGCGCCCCCGCGTCGGCGGCGGGCCCCGACCTGCGCGAGGTGTTCGTCGGTTCGGAGGGCGCCTTCGGCGTCATCACCCGGGTGCGCCTGCGCATCCACCGCAAACCCACGGTGGTGCGGCATGAGGCGTTCCGGTTCCCCGACTTCGCCGCCGGCGCCGCCGGCCTGCGCGAGGTGACGCAGCAGGCGACGTGCCCGACCGTCATCCGCCTGTCCGACGAGCCGGAGACCATGGTCAACCTGGCCGGCTCCACCGAGGGCATCGGCGAGCTGAGCATGAACCCCGGGTGCCTGTGCATCACCATGTACGAGGGCGCCGAAGGCGAGGAGGACGTCGTGGAGGCGCGGATGGCCCGCACCCGCGAAATCCTCGAGGCCCACGGCGGCCAATCCGCCGGCGCCGCGCCCGCCGAAGCCTGGGAGCACGGCCGTTTCGGCGCCCCGGTGCTGCGCGACGCGCTGCTCGACGCGGGCGCCGTCTGCGAAACCCTGGAGACCGCCACCGATTGGTCGAACGTCGGAAAGCTCCACGCGGCGGTGGGGGAGGCGGTGACCGGCGCGCTCGCACCGGCGCCGTCCTTCGTGCTGTGCCACATCAGCCACGTGTACGACACGGGTGCGTCGCTGTACTTCACCGTCGTCGGCGCGCAGTCCGACGACCCGCGCGCCCAGTGGGCGACGGCGAAGGACGCCGCGTGCCGCGCCATCGTGGACAACGGGGCGACGATCACGCACCACCACGCCGTCGGCAAGGACCACCGGCCGTACCTCGCCGAGGAAATCGGCGAGGTCGGCGTCGCGGTGCTGCGGGGCATCAAGAACGCGGTGGACCCCGCCGGCATCATGAACCCGGGCAAGCTGGTGCCGTGATGTTCGACCGCGAGAAGTACCCGATTGACTGGGTCGACGTGGACACGGTCGCGCTGGTCACGAACCCGCTCGCCGGCCACGGGCGGGCGGCGCACGCGGCGGAACGGGCGATGGCGCGCTTCAACGAACGCGGCGTCGACGTGGTGGCGGTGCAGGGCGCCGACGAGGAATCCTCGCGGAAACTGCTCGCCGAAGTCACCTCCGACGAGCGCATCGACGCCCTCGTCGTCGTCGGCGGCGACGGCATGATCAACCTCGCCCTGCAGGTCCAGGCCGGCACCGGCCTGCCGCTGGGCATCATCCCCGCGGGCACCGGCAACGACCACGCCCGCGAGTACCGCCTGCCGACCTCGCCGGAAGCGGCCGCCGACGTCGTCGCCGACGGCTTCACCATCACCACCGACCTCGGCCGCATCACGCCCGACGACGGTGACCCCCGCTGGTTCGGCACCGTCATGTGCTCCGGCTTCGACTCGCTCGTGTCGGACCGCGTCAACCGCATGACCTGGCCGCACGGCCGCAACCGGTACAACCTGGCCATCGTCGCCGAGTTCCTCAACTTCCATGCGCTGCCGTTCCGCATCACGCTTGACGACGGCACCGTGCTCGAGTCGCCCATCACCCTCGCCGCCTTCGGCAACACGCGTTCCTACGGCGGCGGGATGAAGATCTGCCCCGACGCCGACCACGCCGACGGGCTGCTCGACGTCACCGTGGTGGGGAAGGCGTCGCGCCTGAAGGCGGCGCTCGCGTTCTCGAAGGTGTTCACCGGCGACCTCGGCGACGTCGAGCAGGTGAGCATGTACCGCACCCGCAGCGCGCGCGTGGAGCTGCTCGATACTCTGCCGCACAACGTCTACGCCGACGGCGACCGCATGGCCTCGCTGCCCGTCACCGTGGAGGTCGTGCCCGCCGCCGGCCGCTACATCGTGCCGCGGCCGTAGTCGGCGGGGTGCGGGCGGGGTGCGAGCGTAGCAGGGCGGGGTGTGCGCATCCGGGCGGGGCCGTGGCGGATGCGCGGCTGAACCGGTCTGTCCGGAATGTGTTCGGATGACGGTTCCAGCGCTGTTCCGGCGCTGTTCCGGGGAGGGTTGGAGCGGGGGATTGCCCCCGCATCGGGGGAGCGTGCGCGGCCATGAACTGGGTTTTCTCCGTCATTTCGCCGCGGGTATGTACTTCCGGCCGCAAACTAGACTAACTTGTCCATTAGTCGCCGGGAGAGACCGGCGCATCCTCCGGGAAACGCCCGGCGCAGGGTGACGGCCACGACGAAAGGAGCACCGATGGTCCACGCGAGCACGCATCGTGCGGTTCCGTCGTCGTCGATGTGCCGCTGTCCGCAGTCCGCGCCGCGACCCTAGACCCCGGCCCCGCACGACGGGGCCCGCGGCCCACGAACCCGGTTCACCGAACCCGGTTCCGTCGAGGCCCTCCGGTCGCCGCGTGGACGTCACAGCCCCGACGCCGCACCCGAACTTTTCCCGGAGAACCCCAGCAATGACCGCAGCACTCGCTTTCCGCACCGCCGCCAACCACGACGCGACCACTTTCGGCGCGACCGCTTACGACTCCAGCACCTACGACGCCGCCCGCGCCGAGGATTCCTTCACCCTCGAGGACTACGTCTCGCTCTTCGTTTACGACGGGCCGGCCCGCCCGGGCATCCTCGACAGTGAGCTCGTGACCCTGGCGTCCTAGGCCCCGGGACTTTGAGCCCGAGGCATCCCCCGGGACTCCGGGTACCGAGGCCACTGCGCCCCTAAACCTCGTCCTCGACTTCGAGCCCGTACTTCTTCAGGCGCTTCCGGTCGGCGGCCGACGCCGACGCGGTGAGCTTCAGCAGTTCGGCGTAAATGCCGCCGGACACGGCGAGTTCGGCGGGGGAGCCGACCTCGTCGACGCGGCCCCGGTCCAGGGTGACGATGGTGTCCACGTTCGAAATCGTGGACAACCGGTGGGCGATGATGATGGTCGTCCGCCCCTGCATCAGCTCCTCGAGTCCACGCTGCACCTCGCGTTCGGCCTTCGTGTCGAGCGCCGAGGTGGCTTCGTCGAGAAGCAGGACGGGTGCGTCCTTGAGGATGGCGCGCGCGATGGCGATGCGCTGCTTCTGCCCGCCGGACAGTTTCAGGCCGCGTTCGCCGATGGTGGTGTCGTAGCCCTTGGGGAAGCGGCGCACGAAGTCGTCGGCGTTGGCGCGGCGCGCGGCGTCGATGATTTCGGCGTCGGTGGCGTCGGGTCGGCCGTAGGCGATGTTCTCGCGGATGGTGCCTGAGAACAGCGCCGCATCCTGGAACACCACGCCCACCGAGGCGCGGAGGTTGCCCATGGGCACTTCGCGGACGTCGGCGCCGCACACTTCCAGCACGCCGCCGGTCGGCTGGTAGAAACCGAGGATCAGGTTGACCAGCGTCGACTTGCCGCCGCCGGATTCGCCGACCAGCGCGACCTTTTCGCCGCGGCCGGCGTTGAAGGTCACGCCCTCGAGGACCGGGTTGCCCTTCTCGTAGGCGAAGGAGACGTCGTCGAGGTCGATGACGGGGGAGCCGTCCTCCGGCGGGGTGAGCCGCTGCGGCGCGTAATCCGGGTCGAGGCCCTCGCCGCGTGCCGACGCGTCGGCGGCCCGGCCGTCCGTCGCCGCGGCCCGCACCAGCGCCTTCGGCGCGGACTTCTCCTCCTGCAGCGCCATGACGTCGAAGTAGTCACGGGAGCCGGCGACGGCGCGCTGGGCGGCGTCGACGAGGAAGCTCATCATGGTGGCGGGCTGGCGGGCCATGTTCACCAGCTGGATGAGCATGACCATCGTGCCGATGGAGAAGTCGCCGCGCAGGGTGCGCAGGAACAGCAGCAGGTAAATGCCGAAGAAGATGACGTTGAGGATGCCGCCGCGCAGCGCGTCCATCCGGTGCCACCAGGACGACTGCTCGCGGGTCAGGCCCACGGTGCGTTCGTAGTGGCGGGAGAAGCCGTCGACCTCGCGGACCTCGGCGGTGAAGGAACGGACGACCTTCACCTGGCCGACGACCTCCGCGAAACGGCCGCCGGCGAGGTCGATCTCGCCGTTCTTCTTGCCCTCGATCTTCTGCCAGCGCTTCGAGGTCAGCGTCGTCAGCCACATGTACGTGGGGAACACCGCCGCCAACAGCACGGCCAGCGGCCAGTAATGCCAGCCGGTGATGCCGAGCACCGCGAACACGGTGAGCAGCATGGGGAAGAAGTTGTTGGAGAACGACTGCAGGAACTGCGTCACGTTGGTGATGGAGCGTTCCAGCCGGGCGATGATGGTGCCCGTGACCTGGTCGTCGAAGTAGCGCTGCGGCAGCGAGAGCAGTTTGGCGAAGTAGCGGGTCGACAGGATTTCGCGCATCCGCGCGGTCATGACGTCGCCGAGGTAGCCGCCGATGTTGTGCACGATGGTCTGCGCCAGGTCCGCGATGAGCAGGCCGATGGCCAGCCACAGCACCGTTGTCACGGTGCGGTTGATGACGTCGTCGCCTCCGTCGCCGATCGCGCCGACGATGGCGTCGGTGGCGTCGCGGATGAGGAACGGGCTGACCAGCGCGGCCGCGGCGGTGCCCAGGGAACACACGATGATGCCCACGTAAAAGGGCCACAGCACCTTCGTCGAGGCGAGGATGCGGGCGAGGGATTGCACGGCGGGAACCTCCTGCTGGCTGGCCGGTGGGTGAAGCCGCGGCCGCTGGACCGCGGGGCCGGGGATTGCCCGGCACCGTCGCTGACTTTAGGCCACGCCCCGGATTGCCCCGCCCCTGGCCGCCCGCAACCCGTTGGCGATGACGACGATTTCGCCGGCCTCGTGCACCAGCACCACCGCCGCGAGACCCAGCACGCCGGTCAACGCCAGCGGCAGCAGGCCGACGATGATGAGCAGCGACAGCGCGATGTTCTGCGTCATGATCCGCCGCCCGCGCCGGGCATGAGCCATCGCGGCCGGAAGCGTCCGCAGGTCATGCCCCATGAACGCGACGTCGGCGGATTCCACCGCGGCGTCGCTGCCGGTGGCGCCCATCGCGATGCCCACGTCCGCCGAGGCCAGCGCCGGGGCGTCGTTGATGCCGTCGCCGATCATCGCGACCG
>DUOR01000010.1 GCA_012838715.1 Actinomycetales bacterium | reverse complement strand
GAGCGCCGCCAGCGGCACGGCGGCCAGCGCGGCGCCGAGGGTCGTCAGCGTCGCAGCCATGCCGGACAGCTCCACCGAACCGGTGACCTGGTGCGCCATCAGCGCGCCGACGCTCAGCGCCGCGCCGACGCCGAGGCCGCCGAGAATCTGGCCGGCCATGAGGATGCCGACGAGCTTCACCCGCGTCCCCGGGTCAACCGCCGTTCCGTTGCGTTCCATAACGGGTGACTGTAATCCCGCGCGCCGGTCCCGCGCCCCAACGCTCCGCGCGAATCCCGCGCGCCAATGCCCCGCGCCATCCCCGCGCAGGACCGGATTCACCAGCCCGCGGCGGGATCAGCTCAGGATGTCGACGATGATGGCGTCGGCAAGCAGGCGACCGGCGTCGGTGAGGCGCACGCGGCCGTCGGCGAGGGTGAGCGTCCCGGCGGCTTCCTGGGCGCGGGCGCGGTCGAGTTCGCCGGCGGTGAGCCACCCGTGGGGCAGGCCCTCGGCGAGGCGGAGGCGCAGCATGATGCGCTCGATGTGGCGGTCGTCGGCGGTGAGGGATTCGCCGTCGCGGACGGGCAGTTCCCCGCCGGCGACGACGGAGGCGTAGCGCGCGGGGTGCTTCGCGTTGTGGAACCGGCGCCCGCCGAGGTGCGAGTGCGCGCCCGGGCCGGCGCCCCACCAGTCGCCGTCGCGCCAGTAGATCATGTTGTGCCGGCATTCGCCGCCGGGCTTCGCCCAGTTCGACACCTCGTACCAGCCGTACCCCGCGCCGGCGAGGGCGGCGTCGATGCGTTCGTAGCGGTCGGCGAGGTCATCGTCGTCGGGCATGGGCAGTTCGCCGCGGCGGACCTTCCGCGCCATGGCGGTGCCCTCCTCCACGATGAGCGAGTACGCCGACACGTGGTCGACGCCCGCCGACAGCACCGCCTCCAGCGACGCGTCGAGGTCCGACATCGATTCGCCCGGCGTGCCGTAGATGAGGTCGAGGTTGACGTGGTCGAAGCCGGCGGCGCGCGCCTCCCGCGCCGCGTCGACCGGACGGCCCGGCGTGTGCACGCGGTCGAGCGTCGCCAGGACGTGCGGCGCCGCGGACTGCATCCCCAGGCTGACCCGCGTGTACCCGGCCTCGCGGAGCCCGTCGAAGAACTCCGGCGACGTCGATTCGGGGTTCGACTCGGTGGTCACCTCCGCGCCGTCGGCGAGCCCGAACGTGTCGCGCACCCCCTGCAGCAGCCGCCCCAGCCCGTCCGCGCCGAGCAGCGAGGGCGTGCCGCCGCCGACGAACACCGTGTCCGCCGGCCGCGGGCCCGGGCCGGCGCCGTCCGCGCGCTCCCCCTCGAGCTTGCCGACGGCCAACTCCAGCTCCCGCACAATCGCGTCGAGGTACGTGCCCGGCGACGCATCCGACCCGAGTTCGCCCGGCGTGTAGGTGTTGAAATCGCAGTACCCGCACCGCGTCGCGCAGAACGGGACGTGCAGGT
The DNA here is from genome assembly GCA_012838715.1 of Actinomycetales bacterium. Lineage (GTDB taxonomy): Bacteria > Actinomycetota > Actinomycetes > Mycobacteriales > Mycobacteriaceae > Corynebacterium. Next base: position 7,215 of record DUOR01000010.1, on the reverse strand, counting down.
ACACGCCGAAACCGGGATTCGCGTCGGACGGGGAACCGGGCTGCGTGCGTGCGGCGGGGACGTCGTTGGGCATGGGCACAGTATGCCCGCCGGGTGCCGCGGGCCGGGACGCGGTCCGGTCTGGTGCGGAGAGGTGCCCGGTGAGTCGGGCCGGAACGCGGCCGTCGGGCGCGTTCGATCAGACGCGTTCGGTCAGACGCGTTCGGTGGAGCGGCGCATGGCCACGCGGCGCACGACGTCGTCGATGCGGGCGCGCTCCATGAGGAACGCCGGCGGGCGGCGGCCGCGGAGCGTGCGCGCGACGGCCGGATGCGTTTCCGGGACCGTGACGCACCATGCCGCGGCGGCCTTCAGTGCGCGGTGCCCGCAGCGCGCGTACAGCGCGGGAATCTTGACGGAGCCGAGGACCTCGACGCCGCGGATGTTCTCGGCGGACACCCAGTCGGCCAGGTTTTCCAGGTAGGCGGCCGTGGTCTCCGACCGGGCGAGCAGCGCCTGCGCGACCGTCGGCACCGCCACCGGGTGCGTCAGCGGCGCGGGAATCGCCGACAGCGCGGGGACGTCCACGCCGCGGGGTTCCGGTCCCGGCGGACGATCCGGCATCGGCCCCAGCTCACCGCGGCGGATGCCGGAGGTGAAGGCCTGTCGCAGTCCGGCCAGCTCACCCACCAGCGGGCGGGCGTCCTCGACGGCCTCGTCCACGATGTCGGCGAGCTCCAGGACGCATTCGTCGACCAGCTCCCGGTCGACGTCGGCGACGGCCTGCGCCAAATGCTCGATGTGCTCGGCGACCTCGTCCCCGATGTCGTACAGCTCCTGCGTCACTTCCCGCAGGCGGAGGCGTGCGTCGTAATGCTGCACCTGGGCCTCCTCGCTTGTGCTTTTGCCGCTGCCGTCGTTGGATCCGCGGCCGTCGGCCGCGGGCTTCCGGGGTGCCCCGGGGGCTCTCCCCCGGTTTCCCCGAACCGACCCCCACTCTAAGTCGGAGGGGCGCCGATCCCCGGGAGCGACACCTGCCCGGCGCGGCACGGGCGCGAACGGGCGGGGGCGCGGTCGTCGGCAAGCGCGGCGCGGTTTAGCGGTGGTACATGTCCTCGACGTCGCGGGAGAACTTGTTCAGCACGATGGCGCGCTTGACCTTCATGGTCGGGGTCAGCTCGCCGTCCTCCTCGGTGAGGTCGCGCGGCAGGATGTGGAACTTCTTGATGGCCTCCGCCTGGGACACCAGCTCGTTGGCGGAGTTCACCGCGTCCTGGATCTCGGCGCGCAGCACCGCGTTGGCGGCGAGCTCGCGGACCGTGGTGTGCTCCGGCACGTTGTGCTCGGACTTCCACTTCTGCACGGCCTCGTCGTCCAGGCTGACCAGCACCGAGCAGAACGGGCGGCCATCGCCGACGACTACGGCCTGCGACACCAGCGGGTGGGCGCGCATGCGGTCCTCCATCGGGCCCGGCGAGACGTTCTTGCCGCCGGCGGTGACGATGATGTCCTTCTTGCGGCCGGTGATGCGCAGGTGGCCGGTGTCGTCCAGCTCGCCGATGTCGCCGGTCTTGAACCAGCCGTCGTCGGTGAACGTGTCGTTCGTGGCTTCCTCGTTCTTCCAGTAGCCCTTGAACACGACCGGGCCCTTCAGCAGGATTTCGCCGTCCTCGCCGATGCGCACGGAGCAGCCGCCGACGGGGCGGCCGACGGTGCCGATGACCTGGGCCGTCGGGTTGTTCACCGTGATGGCGGCGGTCGACTCGGTCAGGCCGTAGCCCTCGTACACGGTGACGCCCAGGCCGCGGAAGAAGTGGTTGACGTCGGTGGACAGGGCCGAGCCACCGGAAATGGTGTAGGTGACGGCCTCGCCCATGGCGGCCTTGATCTTCTGGAACAGCAGCTTGTCGTACATCTTCAGGCGCAGCTTCTGCGAGGTCGTCGGGCCGGACGGGGTGTCCAGGGCCTTCGAGTACTCGATGGCGGCGGCCTCGGCTCGCTCGAACAGTGCCAGGCCGAAGGCGCCCTTCTCCTTCGCGCCGGCGAGCGCCGAGTCGCGGACCTTCTCGAACACGCGCGGCACGCCGAGAATCAGGTGCGGGCGGGAACGCTGGAATTCCAGCGTCACCGTGGAGGTGTCGGCCCAGTGCGACTGGGTGGCGCCCGAAACGATGGACGCCAGGGAGACGGCGTTGGCCAGGACGTGGGCCAGCGGCAGGAAGGTGAGGATGCGGTTGCCGGGGCGGGCGATGAGGCCGATCTCGTTGGTGAGGATGGCGCGGACCTCGGCCAGCCAGTTGCTGTGCACCAGCATGCAGCCCTTCGGGCGGCCGGTGGTGCCGGAGGTGTAGATGACGGAGGCGAGGTCGTCGGCGCCGGTGTCGTCGATGCGCGCCTGCACCTCGTCGTCGCCGATGTCGCGGCCCTCGTACATGAGGGTGTCGATGGCGGAGGCGTTGATCTCGAGTACGCGGCGCAGCTGCGTCGGGGAGTCGGACAGCGGGGCCTTCCCGTCGTCGCCGAGGATGAGGTTCTTCATCCGCTCGGTGTGGTGGCGGCCCTCGGTGACGGCGAACACGGCGCCCGAGTCCTCGATGATCCAGCGGATCTGGCCCGCGGAGGAGGAACCGTAAATCGGCACGATGGTCGCGCCGGCCATCCAGATGGCGATGTTGAGGAGGTTCCACTCGTAACGGGTCTCGGACAGCACCGCGACGCGGTCGCCCTTCTCCACGCCGTTGGCGATGAAGCCCTTGGCGACGGCCATCGCCTCGTCGTGGAATTCCTTCGCCGTGACGTTGACCCATTCGAAGTTCTTCGGGCGGGTGAACATGACGAGCTTGGGGCGTTTCGCCACCAGCTCCTGCATGGCGGTGACGACCGTTTCATTCTCACCGACCACGTACTGGGCTTCGGTGCTGTACTCCCGCATGGTGCTTTCTGTCTCCTTCGCTGAGTTCATCCGCTCATCGTCCTCGCGGCGGCCGCCGATCCGGGTGGGTCCGGACGGGCCCGGACGGCCCCGGACGGGTCCGGGCGGGGTGCCGCGGTTCACGCACGTCATGCCGGGTAGCCCGGCATTCCCGCGCCACACCTTAACCGCCGGTGTGACTCCGGTTACGTCTGGCACCAACTTACGTCACCCCCCGCCGCGTCTGCCGGGAAACGCGCATAAATCCTTAATCATTCCGCCCGCGAAAGGGGTTCGCGGATGCCCGCGGGCCACCGTCGGCAAGCGGGTGCATGACCCCGAATCCCCGCGCGCCGCGAAGGTCTCGCGGGTCACTGGCATGATGGTTTGCGTGAGCAATGACGATGCGACGACCCCGGTGACCTCCCCCCTGGCCGACTTGGCCGCCGACGTCGGTGTGGCGACGGAATATACGTCGCACCGTGGCGAACGGTTGACGGTGTCGAGGGACACCATCGTGAAGATCCTCGCCGCGCTCGACGTCGACCTGGGCGAGAACCCGGACGACCCGTCGGACGAGGACGTCGAGGCGGCGCGCACCGCATGGGCCGACGCCCGCTGGCGCCGCCTGCTGCCGCCGGTGGTCGTCGCCACGCAGGGCAAGTACCGCGAGGTGCTGGTGCACGTGCCCGACGGCACGTCCGTGGGGGTCACCGCCGTGCTTGCCGACGGCGAGGAATGGCCCCTGGCCCAGGTCGAGCACATCGTCCCGCCCCGCGAGGTCGACGGCGTCCTCATGGGCGAGGCGGCGTTCGCCGTGCCGGAGAACCTGCCCCTCGGCTGGCATCACCTGCGCGCCGACAACGAGGGCGAGACCGCCGAATGCGAACTGGCGATCACCCCGCTGCGCCTGTCGACCGCGGACACCTTCGTGGAGAAGCCGGGCACGGGCGTCATGGCGCAGCTGTACTCGGTGCGCTCCGAACGGTCCTGGGGCATCGGCGACCTGACCACGCTGGGCGACCTGGCGAGCGTGTCGGCCCGCGAGGCCGGCGCCGACTTCGTCCTCATCAACCCGCTGCACGCCGCCGAGCCGTGCCCGCCGGTGGAGAACTCCCCCTACCTGCCGACCACCCGCCGCTACGCGAACCCGCTGTACATCCGGGTCGAGATGATCCCCGAGTTCTCCTACCTCACCGAGGAATTCGCCGCCGAACTGCGCGACATGGCCGCACGGTTCCACCCGCTGAACCACTCCGACGAGGAAATCGACCGCAACCCCATCTACGCCGCCAAGCTGCAGGCGCTGCACGCCATCCACCACATCCCCATGTCGGAGGTCCGCCGCGCCGACTACGAGCGCTTCCTGGAGGGCGAGGGCCGCGGCATCGTCGACTACGCCCAGTGGTGCGCCGACCGGGAAATCGACATGCGCCGCGCCGCCCGCGACAACGGCGAATTCCCCGGCCTGGTGCCGCCGCTCGGCGTGCACGAGGACGTCGACGCGCTGCACGAGGAGCTCGTCGACTTCCACTGCTGGCTGCAGTGGATCCTCGACGACCAGCTGCGGGAGGCGCAGCGCGCCGCGACGGACGCGGGCATGCGCATCGGCATCATGGCCGACCTCGCCGTCGGCGTGCACCCGGGCGGCTCCGACGCCCGCAACCTCGCCGAATGGATGGCCCCCGACGCGTCGGTCGGCGCCCCGCCGGACGGCTTCAACCAGCACGGCCAGGACTGGTCGCAGCCGCCGTGGAACCCGCACAAGCTGGCCGAGGCGTCCTACATGCCGTGGCGCGACATGCTGCGCACCGTGCTGCGCCACTCGGGCGGCATCCGCGTCGACCACATCCTCGGCCTGTTCCGCCTGTGGCTGATGCCGCGGATGGAATCCCCGGCGGCCGGCACGTACGTCCACTTCGACCACGAGGCGATGGTGGGCATCCTGGCGCTGGAGGCCGAGCTGGCCGGCGCCGTCGTCATCGGCGAGGACCTCGGCACCTTCGAACCGTGGGTGCAGGACTACCTCGGCGAGCGCGGCATCATGGGCACCTCGATCCTGTGGTTCGAGTCCGACGGCGAGGGCGTGCCCAAGCGCCCCGAGAACTACCGCCGCCTGTGCCTGTCATCCGTGACCACCCACGACCTGCCGCCGACGGCCGGGTACCTGGCGGGCGAGCACATCACCCTCCGCGACCGCCTGGGCCTGTTCACCACCGACGTCGCCGAGGAGGAGGCCGCCGACCTGGACTGGGTCACCGAGAACCTCGCCGCCGTCGACGCCGCGGGATGCTTTGAGGGGCTTTCCGACGCAGCCGGCCGGCCGATTTCCGGCCGCGACTGGAAGAACCTCAAGCGCGACGAACTGCCGGAGACCGGCCCGCTCATCGTCGGCCTGCACCGTTACCTGGCGCGCACCCCCTCCGCGCTGACCTGCATGGCGCTGGTGGACATGGTCGGCGACCGCCGCACCCAGAACCAGCCCGGCACCACCCACGACCAGTACCCCAACTGGTGCGTTCCGCTGACCGACGGCGACGGCGACGCCATCATCGTCTCCGAACTGGCGGACATGCCGCAGTTCCGCGCCGTCGCGGAGGCGTCGAAGCGCGGTTAGCGGTTTAAGGCGGCGCGGCCGGCGGGGCCCGGCCGGGGGCTGCGGCGCGGCCGGTTAACTTGTCTTCACAATCGGACATCGGGTGTAACGCGGATGCCCGATCGCGGCCCCGCGCGAGGCCCCCGTCGGGGCCGCCCGGGGTGAACTGATTTCATGGGATACGTGAACACCCCATCCCCTGATGCCGCAGCACACCCGGGCTCCGGGCGCCCCGCCACCGCGGGCGCCCCGGGGCCCTCCCCCGATTCCGGCTCCGCCACCGCCCGCGGCCGTATCCCGTTGGGGACGGTCGTCGTCGTCGCGCTGATGCTCTTCGCGATGTTCTTCGGCGCCGGCAACCTCATCTTCCCGCCGCAGCTCGGCGTCGAGGCCGGCGACTCGTACGCCCCGGCGATGGCCGGTTTCCTGTCCACCGCCGTCGTCCTGCCCGCGCTGGCCGTGATCGCGGTGGCGGTGTCCGGCAACGGCATCGTCGACATCGCGTCGCGGGCCGGCAAGGTGTTCGGCCTGGTCTTCTCCATCGCGGTGTACCTGTCCATCGGTGCGCTGTACGCCATCCCGCGCACGGCGAACGTCGCCTTCGAAACGGGCGTCGCCGCGCTGGCGGACACCACGTCCCCGTGGGCGCTGCTCGCGTTCACCGTGCTGTTCTTCGCGGTGACGCTGTGGCTGTCGCTGCGCCCGGGCGGCATCGTCGACTCGCTGGGCCGGTGGCTGACGCCGGCGCTGCTGCTGCTCATCGTGGCGCTCGTCATCGTCGGCGCGTTCCGCCTGACCGGCTCCCCCGGCGAGCCGACCGACAAGTGGGCCGACGCCCCGTACACCACCGGTTTCCTCGAGGGCTACCTCACCATGGATTCCCTGGCCGCCCTGGTCTTCGCCATCGTGGTCATCGACTCGCTGCGCTCGCGCGGCGTTCGCAGGCAGGGCAGCATCACGGTTTCGGCGATTTCGGCGGGCGCCATCGCCGCCCTGCTGCTCGGCGTCGTCTACCTGGGGCTGGGTCACCTGGGCCAGATCATCGGCGGCGACTACGACAATGGCGCGCGCCTGCTGTCCGACGCCGCCACCATGTCGTTCGGCCCCGCCGGCGCCTGGCTGTTCGCCGGCATCGTGCTGCTGGCCTGCTTGACGACGGCCGTCGGCCTCATCACCTCGACCGCCGCGTTCTTCGCGACCCTGGTCCCCCGCATCGGCTTCCGCGGCTGGGCGGTGCTGTTCACCCTCGCCGGCCTGCTGATGTCGAATCTGGGGCTCGACGCGATCATCTCCCTGGCGATCCCGCTGAACGTGTTCCTCTACCCGATGGCCGTGGCGCTGGTGTTCATCACGCTGCTGCAGGCCGTGCTGCCGTTCCGGCTGCGCTGGGCGTACCGGATCCCGGTGGCGGTCGCCGCCGTGTTCGCGCTCATCGACCTGCTCCGCGCCCTCGACATCGAACCGTCCGAGGGCCTGCCGTGGCTGACCCGACTGCCGCTGTACGAGCAGTCGCTGTCGTGGGTCGTGCCGACGCTCATCGCCGTGATCATCTGCGCCATCGTCGACGCCCGCGCCGGGGACCCCGCCCCGAAGGCGGGCGAACACTCCGCGAAGCTCGGGGAAAACGCCGAGCGCGAGGAACCCGCGACGCGTTGACCCGCGGCGCTTTCGCGGCGGCGCTAGCGCGGCGGCGCTTTCGCGGCGGCGTTAGCGCGGCGGCGCTTTCGCG
>DUOR01000096.1 GCA_012838715.1 Actinomycetales bacterium | reverse complement strand
TCGCCGAGGACGATCGCGCCGTCGTCAAGCCGGGCACGCAGCAGATTCATCGACGGGGAACCGATGAACCCCGCGACGAACACGTTCGCCGGCCGGGCGTAGAGCTCCTTCGGCGGCGCCACCTGCTGGAGGACGCCGTGGTCGAGGACGGCGACGCGGTCGCCCATGGTCATCGCCTCAACCTGGTCGTGGGTGACGTACACGGTGGTCACGCCGAGTTCGCGCTGCAGTGCGGCGACCTGGGTGCGGGTCTGCACGCGCAGCTTCGCGTCGAGGTTCGACAGTGGTTCATCCATGAGGAAGACCTGCGGCTCGCGGACGATCGCCCGGCCCATCGCGACGCGCTGCCGCTGGCCGCCCGACAGATCCTTCGGTTTGCGGTCCAGGTACGGCGTCAGGTCGAGCATCTCGGCGGCGCGTTCGACGCGGGCCTTCATCTCGTTCTTCGGGGTTTTCGCCAGCTTCAGCGCGAATCCCATGTTCTCGCGCACCGACATGTGCGGGTACAGGGCGTAGTTCTGGAAGACCATCGCGATGTCGCGGTCGCGGGGATCCTGCGTGGTGACGTCGTTGCCACCGATCAGCACGCGCCCGTCCGACACCTCCTCGAGTCCCGCCAGCATGCGCAGGCAGGTCGACTTGCCGCAGCCGGAAGGGCCGACCAGCACGAGGAACTCGCCGTCCGCGATGTCCAGGTTGAGGTCCTTCACCGTGGGCGCGTCCGCGCCCGGATACGTGAGCTCCACATGCTCGAATGTGACGGTCGCCATGGGATTCAAGCTAGCAGAGGGCCCGGATTGGCCGGGTCGAAGTGCTCGACGCACGGCCCGGGGATCCCGCCCGAGCTCATACCCGGGGACGATGGCGCCGCGCCCCCGCCGCGTTAGCCTTTGTGCATGCCCGAAACCCCGCCAGCCCCGAGCACGTCCGGCCGCGTGCCCCAGCGGTCGTCCCGTGCGGCGTCGCATCGGCCGGGCCGCCGACCGTTTCGGCTGCCCCGGTTTGATTTCTCGCGGCCCGGCCGAGTGTGGATCGGCGTTGTCGTCGATGCGGTGCTCGCGGGAATTCTGCTGTTCATTACCCGTGGACTTGATGCCACGTACGTGTACGCGCCGCCATCGTTCCTGGGGAATGTCCCGCCCCCACATTGGATGTCGGTGGTTCACACGGTGTGGGTGGTCGCCGCGTGGGCAATGATTTCGGTGCGGAGAATCTGGCCGCGGACCGTGACCATTGCCTTGCCGGTTTTGCTGGCTGTTCACCTGGCGGTATTGCCGACGGGATACGCGGCTTTCGTGGTCACCGCTTTCGCGATGTACCACTTGGGGCGGTACGCGCCGCGCCGCTGGTTCGTCCCCGCCTGGGTCGCGGTTGTCGCCGGTACGGTGGCCGCGTTGATGCTCAAGGGCGATTATCTGGTCGTCGACCCCGTAATCGGCCTGTTTCTCAGCCCGGTTTCGTTTGCGGTCCTGGGCTTCTTCTGGATGCTCGGCCTCAACGGTCGTCGCCGCGACCGCGAGCTGATGGCCCTGCGTGACCGTGCCGAGCTGGCGGCCATCGCCGAGCGGACCCGCATCGCCCGCGAAATGCACGACATCGTCGCCCATTCCCTGACCGCGGTGATCGCGCAGGCCGACGGCGGCCGCTACATCGCCGCGAAGCACCCGGACAAGGCGGTCGAAGCATTGGAGAACATCGCCTCGACCGCTCGTTCCTCCCTCGGCCAGATGCGGCAGCTGCTGTCGGTGCTCCGCGACCCCGACGATTTTTCCGGCGTTCCGCCTTCCCCGCCTGGCACCCCATCTGCGCCGGGTGCGCCCTCCGTGCCGGGAGCCGCCGGTCACGTCCCGGCCGACGCCGCTTCCTCGTCGGCTTCCTCTTCCGGGCACGCCTCGTCCACCCGGGCTGCGGGCACCGCCGAGTTCGCCCCCATGCCGGGGCTCGATGCGCTGCCGCAGCTCGTCGCCGAAGCCACCCGTTCCGGTTTGCGCGTCACCTACACCGAAAACGGTCGGCGTCCCGATGTCGGCGCGACCATGCAGCTGACGATCTACCGCATCATCCAGGAATCCCTCACCAACGCACTCAAGCACGCCGGGCCGGTCGCCGCGGATGTGCGCCTTGACTGGGGCAAACGCGGTGGCACCGTCACGGTCCGGAACGATGCGGGCGGCGGAAAGCCGATTGAGCCGCCGTCGGAAAGCGAAGGCGGGGAGCGGATCGGCCGGGGCATCACGGGCATGCGGGAACGGGTTGCGCTGCATGGCGGCACGCTCGACATCGACGACGCGCCGGACGGTTTCACCGTCACGGCCCGCCTGCCGAAGGAATGACGAAACATGAGGGAACCGCAGAACCGTGCAGCTCATGAAGCGCGCGGAATCGCCGACGACGCCAACGGCGACGGCGTGATTCGGGTCGCGCTTGCCGACGACCAGATGCTCGTGCGCGCCGGCTTCGCGATGGTGGTCGACTCCCAGGAAGACATGGAGGTCACCTGGCAGGCCGACGACGGGCTCGCGGCAATCGAGATGAGCGCGGCGGATGCGCCGGATGTGATCCTCATGGACATCCGCATGCCCGGTGTGGACGGAATCGAGGCGACGAGGCGAATTCTCGGGAGCCTGGCGGAACGAGGGAACGGATCCACGCAAAGTGACGGCAGCGCGCCCCGGATCCTGGTCCTGACCACCTTTGACGTCGACGACTACGTCACCGACGCCATTGCCGCCGGGGCGTCCGGATTCCTGCTCAAGGACGCGGCGCCCGAGGAACTGCTCGCCGCCATCCGCGATGTCGCGGCGGGCGACTCCGCTTTGTCGGCGCGGTCCGCGGCGAGGCTCATCGCGCAGGTGCGGCCGATGCTTGCATCGCATGACGGCGCGCCTGAAGCTCCCACCGGCGCGGCGCAGACGCGTGACGACCTTCCCGATCCGTTGACGCACCGTGAGGAGGAGATTCTGCGGCTCATCGCGCTCGGGCGGACTAACGCGGAGATTGCGGAGGAACTGTTCATCGCGATGCCGACGGTGAAGACGCACGTGGGCCGCATCCTCATGAAAACGGGTGCCCGCGACCGGGTTCACGCCGTCATTTTCGCGTTGAGCACGGGGCGCGTCGGGGTACGCGAACTGGGGTGAATGGGCACGCTCGGAGTGGGGTGAATGGGCGCGCGCGGAGAGGGGTGAATGGGCGCGCGCGAGAAGGGCATCACGGCGATCGGACCTTGGCCGTACCGTGCATGGAGCACTGCTTGCCGTCGTCATAATTCGAACAATAGGGCGATGCGCTAGGGGTTGCAATAGGCGTTCAACGACGGGGGAATTGTTCGGGGTTACGCCAGGTAAAGAAGTTTGCCGCCCACTTTCAGGTGGTGGCAATCGATTCCGGGTTTCGTGTAGTAGCGTTCGAAAAAAGTATCGAATGTGAGTGGTGCGGATGGTGTGGTGCCGATACCCTGAGGCCATGACCACAGCAGCAGGTTGCGCCACCGACCTCCTCACCGCCGTCGCCACCATCGGCAAGGCCGTCGAGGTGGCATTTGGTGCGTGGGAACGTCTCGGTCGCGAGCAGCGGGAAGCGGCGTACGGCGAGCTGGAGCGAGCCCGCAAGAAGATGGCCATCATCGACGCCGCGTACTTGAACGCGCGGATGATCGACGCATGCGTCCCGCCTCGGCGAATTGCCGGGGTGTTGGCCGTTGATTTCCATGTTTCGCGGGACGAGGGACGGCGCCGCGCCGCCGCATATCGGCGACTCCACGAGGGCGAGATGGGGCTCGCGTCAACGTCGAACCCCGATTTCATGCCGCACGTGCGGGAGAAGGTCGCGGCGGGAGTCATCGGCGCTGATGCGGTGCAGAAGATTGACCGTGCCATCCAGGGGATGCCCAATGCGATTCAGGAGGAACTGACGGAGAAGGCGGATCCCCATGTCGCGGAACTCGTCGAGAAGGTTCGCGTCGATGACCTCGACAAGCTTGGCTCGATGTTGCGCGCCCTGTTCGGCATCGATGACCCGTACACCGACGAGGACCGGAAACAGGCACGGTACGTGCAGGTCAGCAAGCAAGGGCACGACGGCATGAGCAAGCTCACCGGCCAGTTGACCCCTCACCTCGCCGCGCTGATCAAGCGGCTCGCGGCCGATCACGGGAAGCCGGGGGATTTGCTTGACGACGCCGCGAACGACAACCGGTGCCCAGGGCAGCGACTTCATGATGCATTGGAGGCGGCACTGGCCGCCGGCTTCGGTCGCGGCGCCGACCCGAATGGCGCCGCCGGTTGGGGACCCGAACCCGTGGACCCGGAGGCGGGCGCGGCTTCGACGGAAACGGGCGTCACCGGACCGGGCGTGGGCCCCGTGCCGTTGGTCGACCCGAATTTCGGGGCCGACGGAAGTACGTGGCGGACCGATGTGATGGAGAGGGACGCCACGGCCGCGGGCCCCATCCGGAGAAAGCGTTTGGCTCCTGCGCGGGGCACCACGTCCATCGTGGCGGTGACGACGCTCGCGGAACTGATGGCGATGAACGGAACCGTCTCAACGGACACTGACGTCCAGATGACGGTCGCGGACGCCGTCGAAAGATGCGAAGCACGCAACCTGTTCCTGCAAGTCCTCGATTTCCGGGGGAGAACCCTCTATTTCGGCAGGTCGCGGAGGCTGGGATCCACGGATCAGTACCTCGCGTTGCTCGGCGAGGAGGGGATGACTTCCGCCCCGTTCTCGTCCGCGCCCGCGGCCTGGTGCCACATGCACCATGTCCAGAGTTGGGCGAACGGAGGCGAATCGGATCTGCCGAACTTCACCTTCGTCGATCCCACGACTCACGCGAACATCGACGACGACCGGATGGACCCCAACAAGTGGTGGTCGAGGTCCGGCATCGGGCCCGACGAACCGCGGGTCGTGTGGACCCCGCCGCGGTTCGTTGACCCGGACCGGGAACCGGCCGAGAACGAACACCCGTCGGGTTGGGCGAACCCGGGGCGAAGCGTGCGTCGGAATGCCCGCAACTCATACCCGGCACGAACCAACCACCGGGGAAGACGACGGACAAGTGGTCGCACGGCTAAGCACGATCCCTGGGCCGAGCACGGGGAACCCGGGTCAACGGAAACCGGGCTTCCCGACGCAGGCTAGCTCCGGCGCAGTTCAGATCAGGCACTCATACCGAGGTACTACCGCGGCACGCGAAATGGACCCAGGGAAACCATCCCGTGGGGCGATTCCGTGCGCCCGCGACCCGGCGACGATGAAGTCATGTTCGAAATCAACCAGCTCACCAAGTCCTACGGCCGGAACCGCGTCGTCGAAGACCTCACGTTCACCGTCCCCGACGGTGCAATCACCGGGTTCCTCGGCCCCAACGGCTCCGGAAAATCGACCACAATGCGCTGCATGCTCGGCCTCGACCGCATCGACCACGGCGAAGCCCTCATCGATGGCCGCCCGCTGTCCGGCTACCGTGCACCGGCCCGAGTCGTCGGCGCCATGCTCGACGCCGGCTGGATGAATCCCAAGCTCACCGCTCGCACGCACCTCCGGTCCGTGGCACGATCCGCGGCCATCGACGCCGCACGTGCCGACGAATGCCTGGCGCTCGTTGGCCTCGAAACGGTCGCCGCCAAACGAATCGGCGGCTTCTCGCTGGGCATGAAACAACGACTCGGCCTGGCGACCGCAATGCTCGGTGACCCCAGCCATCTCGTCCTCGACGAACCCGTCAACGGACTCGACCCCGATGGCATCCGATGGATTCGCACCATGATCCGCCGATTCGCCGAAGAAGGACGCTCGGTGCTGGTGTCGTCGCACCTGCTGTCCGAGATGGAGGTGACGGCCGACAGGTTGGTGATCATCGGCAAGGGCCGCCTCATCGGGGAGTGGAACAAGCAGGAGCTGCTCAACGGTCACGCGAACCTCGAGGAAGCGTACTGGTCCGTCGCTTCCGGGCACGCAGAGTACGGCGCGAGCGAAACCGCCGTCGCGTAGCGGGCAAGCACCTCAACCGCAGC
>DUOR01000095.1 GCA_012838715.1 Actinomycetales bacterium | reverse complement strand
CTCGGACATTCTGCGCACTCCATGGGCTGGGGGCCACCGCCATCCGGTGACCGCTTCCGGCCATCCTACCTGGGATTTTCCCGGGGCGGGGTTCGTGGGCCGCGACGTCCGCGACGGGGCATCCGCGGCATCCCCGACGGCAGCACCCGCGGCGCCACCGGCGCGATGGCGGACTCCCGAATTGCCCGATTGATACCCCCCGGGGTATCTTCGGGGCCGTTGTCATCCCCAACAAGGAGATCCAAGACCACATGACCACCTCAGTGCTGACCAAGCTGACCGCCCCCTCGGCGCCGGCGGAGAAGACCCGCCCCTTGGCCAACCGGCTGATCTGGACCTTTTTCGGCGTGGCCGTCCTCGGCTGGACCGCCAGCGCCATCCTCTCCGCCATCCACTTCTGGGTGCTGCCCATCCCCGAGGGCGTGCCGACGCGCGGCCCCATGGCCGTCATGATGAGCCCCTGGGCCTACGTCGGCCCGATTCCGCTGGCCACCATCGGCGCCGTCTACTACATCGGCATGATGGCCGCGGCCGCCCTGTGGCTGTTCACGAAGAGCCCGCTGCTGGAGCGCCTGCTGCTTCCGGTGACCGCCCTCGGCGTCGCCTTCTCCGCGTACTTCGTGTACCTGCAGCTGTTCGTCATCGGCGAAATCTGCCCGTTCTGCATGGTCTCCGCCGCCGCGACGACCCTGCTGTTCATCATCGAGCTGGTGACCAAGAAGATCGGCGGCGCCCGCACCGCGCCGGTGGTCAACCCCGCCGTCGCCGCGCCCATCATGATCGCCATCCCGCTGGTCATGGCCGTCGTCGCGATGTTCTCCCTCACCGTCCTGCCGCTGCCGCAGTTCTAGGCCGCACGCCGGACAGTCCCGGGAAGCCCTGCCGATCCCCGCGCCAAAAGCGTGATCGGTAGGGCTTCCCGCATTCGTACCTTCGTGGTGACCGGGAACGGACGGGAACTGAAAACCCGAGACCCCCGACCGGTCGCAAAGAACGCGGACACCGCGAATGACGCGGGCGACGCAACGAATCCGAAGGAGCAATCATGGGACTTTTCAGCCAGTTCAAGCAGGCGCTGACCGGCGACAACATCCGCCGCGGTTTCGACGGCGCAGCGCAGAGCATGCGCGACATGGCCGCGAACCCGGCGGGCATCCTGCAGGATGCGGGCACCGTGCAGGCCTACGGCGAAGAGCTGCGGCGCCTGCAGCGGGAGGGCATCCTCGGCTCCGGCATCATCGTGTCGGTCATCCCCACCGGTGAAGTCGCCGCCGCCGGCGTCGACTGGGCCGATTTCGAGATGGAGATGTCGCTGCCCGGCCGTGACCGCTACATCGCCACCGGCCGCCTGATGCTCCCCCGCAACACCGCCGACATGTACGCGCCCGGCACCCGCCACAACGTCGCCGTCGACCCGGTGAACCCGAACCACTTCTCCTTCGCGGCCTGAGCGGGCCGTTCGGCATCCCCGACGGGGTCGGCGAAATCGCCGTCGAAGGCCGCGACCGGGCCAACGGATACACCGGTGGCACGGTGACCGTGCCGGTACCGCGGTAGCGGCGTGACCGTGCCGGTACCGCGGCAGCGACGCCCCTAGAAGAGGTCCGTCCGCGCGCGGGACATGAAGGCACCGGCGGTCGAATCGGTGTCCCAGCAGGTCAGGCCGTCCTGCTCGGACAGGCACACGAAGTTCTCGTACGTGACGGATTCCCCGTAGCCGACCACCTGGGGCTGCATCGTATCGCCGGCGCCGAACGCGCGATCCGCCCACGGCGGCACGTCACTGCCCGCGTACATCGACGCGGTCCCACCCGTGATGAGCACGGTGTCAATCGGCCCACCGATGTCCGCCTCACCGTAGGGCGCGTCGTCGTTGTAGCTGGCGATCCCACAGCGCAGGTTGTCCCGCGAGATGCCGCAGCTGATGTTGCCCGACGGCGTCGTGAACACGGCCACTCCCCCGGAGTACGGCTTCACCGTCCGGACGGGTGACGGATTCGACGGGATGTCGGCGTTGGCGCCGCCACCGCCGGACCCGCTGCCACCGCCCCGCGGCTCACGACTGGGACGCGG
>DUOR01000094.1 GCA_012838715.1 Actinomycetales bacterium | reverse complement strand
GCGACGCCGTAGCGGATGAGGCCGAAGGGGGCGGGGAGGCGCTCGAGGATGTCGATGGACACCTCGCGACCGGACTTCATGAGGGCGTCGGCGGCGTAGATGCCGGCGGGGCCGGATCCGACGATGGCGACGCGGAGCGGCCGCTGGGCCGGGGTGGCGGTTTCGGTCACGGGATTTCCTTCTTTCACGTTCTTCGAAGTCGCGGGGGATTCATTCACGGAGAATTGAACCCCTCGATTTCGTTGCCTGTTTTAGACAGGGCGGTCTAGCGTTGTCGGCACACAATATAGACAAGCCGGTCTGTCGTTGGCAAGACGGGATGCCGGCACCTCGAGTGCACGGGTCCCCGTGCGCCCGACACCAAACGCGAGAAAGAGTCCACCGTGGAAAAGATCCTGTTGTTCGTGCTCATCGGCCTGGGGGCCCAGTTGGTCGACGGCACGCTGGGCATGGCCTTCGGCGTCACCGCGACGACGCTGTTCATCCTGTCGGGCACCGGTGCCGCGACGGCGTCGGCGGTGGTCCACGTGGTGGAGGTGGGCACCACCTTCGTCTCCGGCATCTCGCACTGGCGCTTCGGCAACGTCGATTGGGGCCGTGTGCTGTGGCTGGGCGTGCCGGGCGCGGTCGGCGCCTTCGTCGGCGCGACCTTCCTGTCGAACCTCGACGGCGACGCGGCGACGCCGGTGACCTCGTCGATTCTCCTGGGCCTGGGTCTGTGGGTGCTGGTCCGTTTCGCCTTCCTTGGTGGCGGCCGCGTCACGGCGGCGAAGAAGTGGGGCGTGCGCAAGCTCGCGCCGTTGGGCCTGGTCGGTGGCCTGCTCGACTCCACGGGCGGCGGCGGCTGGGGTCCGGTGACCACGTCGACGCTGATGAGCGCGGGTGAGGAGCAGCCCCGCAAGATCATCGGCACCGTCTCGGCCGCCGAGTTCCTCGTCGCGGTCGCCGCTGTCCTCGGTTTCCTGCCGATGCTCCGCGACGAGTTCGCCGCGCACACGCTGCCCATCGTCGGCCTGCTCGCCGGCGGCATCGTCGCCGCGCCGCTGGCGGCCTTCCTGGTCGGCCGCATCAATCCGCGCCTGCTGGGCATCGTCATCGGCGGCGTGCTCGTGTCGCTGAACCTG
The DNA here is from genome assembly GCA_012838715.1 of Actinomycetales bacterium. Classification (GTDB taxonomy): domain Bacteria; phylum Actinomycetota; class Actinomycetes; order Mycobacteriales; family Mycobacteriaceae; genus Corynebacterium. The sequence goes on along the minus strand of DUOR01000094.1, from coordinate 5,633 downwards.
CGCACCCTACTTTCCGACGTCGTCCCCGGCGGCGTCCTGGCCGCGGTCATCGTGGCCTGGGTGGTGCTGGTCGCGGCGATCCTCGGGTGGGCCGTTCGGCACGACGAGCTGCCCTGGCGCCGTCGCCGGGTGGAGCTCGCGGAGGAGCGTGAACCGGCCCGGGTTGCGTAATCAAGACAAGTCTGTCTATTCTCCTCGCAGTCAAGAAATAGACCGGACTGTCTAGCAATCTTGGATTGCGTCAGTTTAATTCCCCGTGAATTTAACGGGCAGGAATACAAGAGCCAGGAATCACGAATGACCGTCAAGACAACCACCCGCCGCAAGCCGCGCCCGCAGGGCCAGTGGCTCGTCGACGGCACCGAGCCGCTGAACGACGACGAGCGCATCAAGCAGGAGGACGCGGGACTCGCGGTCAAGCAGCGGGTCATCGACCTTTACTCCAAGCAGGGCTTCGACTCCATCCCCTCGGAGGACCTCGCGCCGCGCTTCAAGTGGATCGGCTTGTACACCCAGCGGAAGCAGGGGCTGGGCGGCGAGCACACCGGAGTGAAGACCAACGAGGAGCTGCAGGACGCGTACTTCATGCTCCGCATCCGCCTCGACGGCGGCCAGACCTCGACCGCCGGCATCCGCGCCATCGGCGAGATTTCCCGGGACTTCGCCCGCGACACCGCGGATTTCTCGGACCGGCAGAACGTCCAGCTGCACTGGATCCGCATCGAGGACATGCCGGAGATCTGGGATCGCCTGGAGGCCGTCGGCCTGGACACCCACTTCGGGTGCGGCGACGTTCCCCGCGTCATCCTGGGTTCGCCGGTGGCGGGCGTGGCGGCCGACGAAATCATCGACGGCACCCCGGCCATCCGCCGCATCAAGGACGAGTACCTGGCGGGCGACGAGTTCAACAACCTGCCGCGCAAGTTCAAGTCGGCGGTGTCCGGTTCGCCGCGCCTGGACGTCACGCACGAGGTGCAGGACGTCGCCTTCGTCGGCGTGGATCACCCGGAGCACGGCCCCGGTTTCGACGTGTGGGTCGGCGGCGGCCTGTCCACCAACCCGATGCTGGGGCAGCGCCTCGGCGCCTGGGTGCCGCTGGACGAGGTGCCGGAGGTGTGGGCCGGCGTGTGCCGCATCTTCCGCGATTACGGTTACCGCCGGCTGCGCACCCGCGCCCGCCTGAAGTTCCTGGTCGCCGAGTGGGGCGCCGAGAAGTTCCGCCGCGTGCTGGAGGAGGATTACCTCGGGTACGCGCTTGCCGACGGCCCCGCCCCGGAGCCGTGGGAGGAGGACCGCGATCACGTCGGCGTGCACAAGCAGAAGGACGGCCTGAACTACGTGGGCGTCAAGCCGGTCGTCGGCCGCGTGCCGGGGTCGGACCTGGTCGCGCTGGCGGACATCGCCGAGCGGCACGGGGTCACCCGCATCCGCACCACGGTGATGAAGGAGCTGGTGCTCCTCGACGTCGCCGACGATCAGCTGGATTCGCTCCTCGCGGAGCTGGACGAGCTGGGCCTGTCGGCGGAACCGTCCGCGTTCCGCCGCGGGATCATCTCCTGCACGGGCCTGGAGTTCTGCAAGCTGGCGCTGGTCACCACCCGCACCCGCGCCATCGAGCTGGTCGGCGAGCTGGAGGAGCGCCTCGGCGACCTCGACGTGCCGCTGGGCATCTCCCTCAACGGCTGCCCGAACGCCTGCGCCCGCACCCAGATCGCGGACATCGGCCTGAAGGGGCAGATCGTCACCGACGCCGACGGCAACCGGGTCGAGGGATTCCAGGTCCACCTCGGCGGCGCGCTGGGGCTCGACGCGAACTTCGGCCGCAAGCTCCGCGGCCACAAGGTCACCTCGGCGGAGCTCACGGACTACGTGGCGCGCGTCGTCGGCAAGTACAAGGAGCAGCGCACCGACGGCGAACAGTTCCGCCACTGGGTGGCGCGCGCGGCAGAGGAGGATCTGCAGTGAGCACCGCACCGAACCTGGGCATCGGGGGCCGCAGCGCCCACCCCAACCCCAACCGCGGCGCCGTCATGCACTGCGCCTACTGCGGCGGCGAGGACCTGTGGCCCGACGCCGAAACCGACTACGCGTGGCAGTGCCGCGAATGCTGCCGCGTTTTCACCGTCAAGCTCCACGGGCACGTCGACAGGGAGGTCACCGCATGAGCACGCGAACGCACGCCGACGCACGGGAGGACGTCCTGGCGCGGGACGGCGTGGCCAAGCGCCTGCTGAACCTGGCGCTCGACCACGGCCCCGCCCTGGAGAAGTACACCGCCGGCGAGGTCCTCGAATGGGCCACCGAACACCTGCGCACGCCGGTGGCCGTGACCCTGTCGATGCAGGACACCGTCCTGGCAGAACTGGCCGAACGGCACGCGCCCGGCGCCGACCTCATCTTCCTCGACACCGGTTACCACTTCGACGAAACGCTCGACGTCGCCCGCCGGGTGGGCGAGCGGTACCGCAACCGCCTGCTGACCATCACCCCGGCCCGCACCCGCGCCGAACAGGACCGCGAGGAAGGCCCCGACCTGTACAAGACCGACCCGGGCCGCTGCTGCGACCTGCGGAAGGTACGGCCCCTGGCCGAGATGAAGAAGCCGTACGAGGGCTGGGTCACCGGCCTCAAGCGCGTCGACGCGGCCACCCGCGCCCACACCCCGGTGCTGGAAATCGACCGCACCGGCCGCATCAAACTCAACCCGCTGGCCGCCTGGACCGACGAGGACGTCGAGCGCTACATCGCCGACAACGACCTCATCGTCCACCCGCTGACCCGCGCCGGCTACCCCTCCATCGGCTGCGCCACCTGCACCAACCGGGTGGAAGCCGGCGCCGACCCCCGCTCCGGCCGGTGGGCCGGCCAAGAGAAGACCGAATGCGGGCTGCACCTGTGACCGCCCCCGAACTGACCCAGGAGACGACCCCGGACATGACCACCGCAACAGCCACGGCCACCACCGCCACCGCCACAGCCCCCGGCAGCGCCGGCGGCCTCGACCCCCGGCTCGCCGAGCTGGAGGCCGAGTCCATCGACATCATCCGCCAGACGGCCGGCCAGTTCGACCGCCCGGCCCTGCTGTTCTCCGGCGGCAAGGACTCCGTCCTCGTACTGGAGCTGGCCAAGCGGGCCTTCGCCCCGGCGCCCGTGCCGCTGGAACTGCTGCACGTGGACACCGGCCACAACTTCCCCGAGGTCCTCGAATTCCGCGACAAGGTCGCCGCCCAGCCGGGCATCACCCTGCGCGTGGCCAAGGTGCAGGACTGGATCGACCGCGGCGTGCTGACCGAGCGCGCCGACGGCACCCGCAACCCGCTGCAGACCGTGCCGCTGGTGGAGACCATCGCCGAGGCGGGCTACGACGCCGTGCTCGGAGGCGCCCGCCGCGACGAGGAGAAGGCCCGCGCCAAGGAGCGCGTCTTCTCCGTCCGCGACTCCTTCGGCGGCTGGGATCCCCGCCGCCAGCGCCCCGAGCTGTGGGGCCTGTACAACGGCCGCCACGCCGCCGGCGAGAACGTGCGCGTCTTCCCCATCTCGAACTGGACGGAGGCCGACGTCTGGGCGTACATCGCGGCCCGCGGCATCGAGCTGCCGCCTATCTACTTCACCCACGAGCGCGAGGTGTTCAACCGCGGCGGCATGTGGCTCGCCCCGGGCGAATGGGGCGGCCCCCGCGACGACGAGAAGGTCGAGGTCCGCCGCGTGCGCTACCGCACCGTCGGCGACATGAGCTGCACCGGCGCGGTGGAGTCCACCGCCGCGACCATCGCCGAGGTCCAGGAGGAACTGCGCACCTCCACCCTGACGGAGCGGGGCGCCACCCGCGCCGACGACAAACTGTCCGAGTCCTCGATGGAGGACCGCAAGAAGGAGGGCTACTTCTGATGAGCACCCTTACCCGCGTGTGCACCGCCGGCTCCGTCGACGACGGGAAGTCGACCTTCGTCGGCCGGCTGCTGCACGACACGAAGAACATCCTCGCCGACCAGTACGAGGCGGTGGCCCGCACGTCGGCGGCCCGCGGCCAGGCGAACCCCGACCTGTCGCTGCTGGTCGACGGCCTGCGTGCCGAGCGCGAGCAGGGCATCACCATCGACGTGGCCTACCGGTACTTCACCACCGGCGCCCGCTCCTTCATCCTCGCCGACTGCCCGGGCCACGAGCAGTACACCCGGAACACCGTCACTGGCATGTCCACCGCCGAGGCCGTGGTGGTGCTGGTGGACGCCCGCAACGGCGTCGTCACGCAGACCAAGCGGCACGCCACCGTCGCGGCCCTGCTGGGGGTGCGGCACGTGGTGTTCGCGGTGAACAAGATCGACCTGCTGGGGTACTCGGAGGAGGCGTTCCGCGCCATCGAGGCCGACGTCCGCGAGCTGTCCGGCCGCCTGGGGCTGGCGGACGTGCACGTGGTGCCGGTGTCCGCCCTGGTCGGCGACAACATCGTCGAGCGGTCCGCGGAGACCGCCTGGTACGGCGGGCCGAGCGTCCTCGAGATCCTGGAGTCCGTCGCCTCCGACGAGCCGGCGCCGACGGGGCTGCGCCTGCCCATCGAGTACGTGCTGCGCGTGCCGGACTACCGCGGGTACGCGGGCCGCATCGCCGCCGGGTCCGTCGCCGTCGGTGACGCCGTGACGCTGCCGGCGGGCCGTTCCGCCACCGTGTCGCGCCTGACCGTCGCCGGCGAGGACGTCGACCGCGCCGAGGCGGGCCAGTCCGTGGCCGTCAGCCTCGACGGCGAGTACGACCTTGCGCGCGGCGACCTCATCGCCGGCGCGGACCGCCCGGAGGACGCCCGCCGTTTCCACGCCGTCGCCGTGCACCTGTCGGACACGCCGCTGGCCGTCGGCCGCGTCGTCGAGCTGCGCTACGGCGCCGCCCTGGTCCGTGGCCGCGTCGCCTCGGTGGAGGCGCTGGTCGACATCGAGACCGGCGAGCCCACCGGCGCCACCGACACCCTCCGCGTCAACGACGTAGCCGAGGTCACCGTCGAACTGGCGCAGCCGCTGCCGGTGGAGACGTACCGTGTCGGCGGGCAGGTCGGCTCCTTCCTGCTCATCGAGCCGGGCACCGGCGACACCCTCACGGCGGGCCTGGTGCGGTGACCGCGCTCATCCTCGTCGCCCACGGTTCGCGCCACCCGGGCGCGAAGCCCTGCCTGGACGCGCTTGCCGACGCCGTCGCCCGGCGCCTGCCCGCCGCCGACGACGTCCGCGTGGCGTGGCTGGAGCTGACCGACCCGTCCCTGGGCGACCTGTGCGCGGAGTTCGCCGCCCGCGGCATCCGCGACGCCGTCGTCGTGCCGCTGCTGTTCACCGAGGCCTACCACCGCACCGTGGATCTGCCGGGACAGGCGGCCGCGGCCGAGGCGGCGACGGGCGTGCGCCTGGACGTCCGCGACGGCATCGGCCTGGGCGAGGGCATGAAGAAGGCCGTCGTCCGATCTTTCCTCGCGGCCGCCGCCGACCCCCGCGACGACGTCCTGCTGGTCGCCGTCGGTTCCGCCGACGACGCCGCCAACGACGCCGTCCACCGCTTCGCCGCCTGCCTCGACGGCATGCTGCCCGGCCAGGTCCGCGCCGCATTCTCCGTCGGCACCGGGTGCCCGGCCGCGGCGGTGGCGCTGCGGG
>DUOR01000093.1 GCA_012838715.1 Actinomycetales bacterium | reverse complement strand
CCGACGCCGTCGCGCGCGCGGCGGGGGAGTACCCGGCCTAGCGGAGCGACGCAACCCGGACCGCCGTCCCACCCCCCCACCTGCGGTGAACCGTAGGTGAGGGGCGGGGCGGCGGTTCTTTCGGCCCTGGTTGCGGTGCTATGCTCGACGGAGTTGATCCGCCGACTGGCCCCGCAGTGGACCTGGTCGCGCGACCAGCACCTTTTCGGTGTTGTGCCAGCGTGGCGTGTTGACACGGAATAGTGTCAGTGAGGTACGGTCACCTCCGGTTCTGGCGCACCGCCGGAACCGGACTATCCATTAGAAACCAGATTTATTAACGGAGGAACCCGTGGCCCTTCCGCAGTTGACCCCCGAGCAGCGTGCAGCCGCCCTTCAGAAGGCCGCCGAGGCCCGTAAGGTCCGTGCCGAGCTGAAGGACAAGCTCAAGCGTGGCGCGACCGACCTGCCCGAGGTCCTGAAGCAGGCCGGCGAGGACGAGATCATCGGCAAGATGAAGGTCTCCGCCCTGCTCGAGGCCCTGCCGAAGGTCGGCAAGGTCAAGGCCCAGGAGATCATGACCGAGCTCGAGATCGCGCAGACCCGCCGTCTCCGCGGCCTGGGCGACCGCCAGCGCCGCGCCCTCCTGGAGCGCTTCGGCTTCTCCACCGAGGACTAATCGCGATGGGCGGGGCAACTGAACCCCGGCTCGTCGTGCTGTCGGGTCCGGCGGGCGTCGGCAAGTCGACGGTCGTCGGCAGGCTCCGCGCCGAGATTCCCGACCTGTACTTCAGCGTGTCCATGACCACCCGGGACCCCCGTCCCGGCGAGGTCCACGGCGAGGACTACTTCTTCGTCGACCGCGGCGAGTTCGACCGGCGCATCGACGCCGGCGAAATGCTGGAGTGGGCGGACATCCACGGGGGGCTGCAGCGTTCGGGCACCCCGAAGCAGCCGGTGGCCGAGGCCCTCGAGGTCGGCCGCCCGGTGCTGGTGGAGGTCGACATCGTCGGCGCCCGTTCCATCCGCGAGGCCATGCCGGACGCGCGACTGCTGTTCCTGGCTCCGCCGAGCTGGGAGATCCTGGTGGGGCGCCTGACCGGGCGCGGCACCGAGACGCAGGAGCAGATCGACCGCCGGCTGACCACCGCGCGCAAGGAAATGGACGCGCGGCACGAATTCGATACGGTTGTGGTGAACGACGACGTGGACAACGCCGTCGCCGCCATCGCCGCGGCCCTGCGGGGCGAGTGACGCGACCGGCGGCCGGACCCCAGTGGTCCGGCGCCGGTTTTTCGCCGCATGGACCTGTACGACAACAGACTGACAACTAGGGAGATCGTTCACGTGACCCAGGACATCACGGCCACCGAGGCCGTTTTCGACGCGCCCGAGGGCATCACCAACCCGCCGATCGACGAGCTGCTGGACAAGGCCTCGTCGAAGTACGCGCTGGTGATTTTCGCCGCGAAGCGCGCGCGCCAGATCAACGACTACTACCAGCAGATCGAGGAAGGCATGCTGGAGTACGTCGGTCCGCTGGTGACGCCGGGCGTGGCCGAGAAGCCGCTGTCCATCGCGCTGCGCGAGATCAACGCCGGCATGCTCGAGCACCGCGAGGGGTAGGTCGAGCCACGCATGGTCGCCGCCGGTAGCCCGTTGAAGATTGTCGTCGGGGTTTCCGGCGGCATTGCCGCGTACAAGGCCTGCCATCTCGTGCGGGCCTTCACCGAGCGCGGCCATGAAGTGCGGGTGGTGCCCACGCCGTCCGCCCTGGAGTTCGTGGGGGCGGCGACGTTCGAGGCGTTGTCCGGCAACCCCGTGTCGACGACGGTATTCGACGCCGTCGATTCCGTGCAGCACGTGCGGGTGGGGCAGGAGGCGGACCTGGTGGTCATCGCCCCGGCGACCGCGGACCTGATGTCGCGGGCCGCCCACGGCCGCGCCGACGACCTGCTCACCGCGACGCTTCTGGTGGCGACCTGCCCGGTCGTGTTCGCCCCGGCGATGCACACCGAGATGTGGAACCACCCGGCCACCCGCGACAACGTGGCCACCCTGCGCCGCCACGGCAAGATCGTCCTGGACCCGGCGCACGGCCGCCTGACGGGCGTGGACACCGGCCCGGGGCGCCTGCCCGAACCGGAGCAGATTGCCCGCCTGGCGCTCCTCGCCGCCGAACGCCCGGGCGCCTTCGCCCGCGACCTGGAGGGGCGGCGCGTCGTCATTTCCGCTGGCGGCACCCGGGAGGCGATTGATCCGGTCCGGTTCATCGGCAACCATTCCTCCGGCCGCCAGGGCTACGCGCTGGCCGAGGTCGCCGCGCAGCGCGGCGCCGAGGTCACGCTCGTCGCGGGTTCGGTCGACGAGCTGCCGGTGCCGGCCGGCGCGACGGTGCGCCGCATCGTTTCCGCGCGCGAGCTCGCCGACGCCATGGCCGAGGAATCGGCGGGGGCGGACGCGATCATCATGTCCGCGGCCGTCGCCGATTTCCGGCCCGCCGCGGAATCGGAGGCCAAGCTGAAGAAGGGCGCCTCCAGCGAGGCCCTGTCCACCATTTCGCTGGTGGAGAACCCGGACGTCCTGGCGACGATCGTCGGGCGTCGGAAAGCGGGGGAGTTGCCCGCGGAGACGGTGATCACCGGCTTCGCGGCCGAGACCGGCGACGCCGACGGCACCCCGCTGGAGCACGCCACCCGCAAGCTCGCCCGCAAGGGCTGCGACCTGCTGATGTGCAACGACGTCTCCGGCGGGAAAACCTTCGGCTCCGACGACAACGTCGGCTGGATCCTCGACGCCGACGGCACCGTCACCGACGTGCCGCAGGGCTCGAAGTACGCGGTGGCGGCGGACATCCTCGACGCCGTCGCGAAGCGGCTCCGGTAGAACCCACGGGGCATCCACTGAACCGCTTGGTCTATGCTGTTCCGGACGAACCCAGACAGATCCCCCGACGCCAAGGAAGGCAACCAAGTGGCTCAAGACCTGCGCCTGTTCTCCAGTGAATCCGTCACTGAAGGCCACCCGGACAAGATTTGCGACTCCATCTCGGACTCGATCCTCGATGCGTTGATCGCCGTGGACCCGGAGGCCCGCGTGGCGGTGGAGACGGTGGTGACCACCGGCCTGGTCCACGTCGTCGGCGAAGTGTCGACCACCGGTTACGTCGACATCCCGCGCATCGTGCGCCAGCGCCTGCGCGACATCGGCTTCGACTCCTCGGAGAAGGGCTTCGACGGCACCACCTGCGGCGTGTCGCTGTCCATCGGCGAGCAGTCGCCGGAGATCTCCGAGGGCGTCACCGAGTCGCTGGAGGCCCGCTCGGCCGAGGGCGACATCGAGGACGAGGACCGCGCCGGCGCCGGCGACCAGGGCCTGATGTTCGGCTACGCCGTGCGCGAGACGCCCGAGCTGATGCCGCTGCCGATTTCCCTGGCGCACCGCCTGGCCCGCCGCCTGACCCAGGTGCGCAAGCTGCACATCCTCGATTACCTGCGCCCGGACGGCAAGACCCAGGTCACCGTCGGCTACGACAACGAGGACCGCCCGGTGGCGCTGGACACGGTGGTCATCTCCACGCAGCACAACCCGGGCATCCCTCACGAGCAGATGGTGGCGGACCTCAAGCGCGAGGTCATCGACCCGGTGCTGGCCACCGAGGGCCTGCCGGACCTGGACACCTCCAACCTGAAGCTGCTGATCAACCCGTCGGGCTCCTTCATCGTCGGCGGCCCGATGGGCGACGCCGGCCTGACCGGCCGCAAGATCATCGTCGACACCTACGGCGGCATGGCCCGCCACGGCGGCGGCGCCTTCTCCGGCAAGGACCCGTCGAAGGTGGACCGCTCCGCCGCGTACGCGATGCGCTGGGTGGCCAAGAACGTCGTCGCCGCCGGCCTGGCCGAGCGCGTCGAGGTGCAGGTGGCCTACGCCATCGGCCGCGCCAACCCGGTGGGCCTGTACGTGGAGACCTTCGGCACGGGCACCGTCAACCGCACCGTCATCGAGGACGCCATCCGCAAGGTCTTCGACCTGCGCCCGGCGGCCATCATCCGCGAGCTGGATCTGAAGCGCCCGATTTACGCGGCGACCGCCGCCTACGGCCACTTCGGCCGCGACGACGTCGATCTGCCGTGGGAGCGCCTCGACCGCGTCGAGGATCTGCGCGCCGCCGCCGGCGTGTAACCGCCCATGCCCGCCCCGACCGCGCCGGTGGCCCGGGTGCTCCCGTTGCTGGGGCTGCCGCAGCTGGACCGGCCCTTCGACTACCTGGTGCCCGCCGAGCTGGACGAGGCGGCGCAGCCGGGGGTGCGGGTGCGGGTGCGGTTCTCGGGGCAGCTCATCAACGGGATCATCCTCGAGCGCGCCGACCATGCCGAGCACGAGGGGACGCTGCAGCCGCTGCGCGACGTCGTGTCACCGGAGCGCGTGTACCCGGAGCGGCTGGCGCGCCTGGTCGATTCGCTGACGGAGCTGTACGGGGGCGTGCGCTCGGACGTCATCCGCGCCGCCGTCCCCACCCGCCACGCCCGCGCCGAGAAGGCCCGGGGCGAGGGGCCCGGCCCGACGTGGGAGGAACTGGGGCGGCTCGAGCTTTCCGACGTGCCGTTGTCCGGCTGGGACCGCTACGCCTTCGGCGGCAGCTTCGTGTCCGCCGTGCGGTCCGGGCAGGCGGCCCGGGCGGCGTGGCATCCGGCGCCGGGAGAGGACGTCGCCGCGCGGATCGCGGAACTGGCGGTCACCGTCGCCCGGGACGGCGGCGGGGTGCTCATCGTCGCGCCGGATCAGCGGGCCGTCGACCGGATGGAGGCCGCGCTGCGGGAGCACGTGGCGGCCCGCCAGGTCACCGTCCTGTCGGCGGGGCTCGGCCCGGTAT
>DUOR01000002.1 GCA_012838715.1 Actinomycetales bacterium | reverse complement strand
GCACCGGCATGGGTGGCGGCATGGGTGGCGGTGGCATGGGCCGCGGCGGCGGAGGCGGCATGGGCGGCGGCATGGGTTCCGCGATGCTCAACGCCCCCGTCACCGACGAGCTCCGGCAGCGCATCGACGCCCTGCCGCCGGCGACGGAGGAGCCCCGCGTCCCCGCGCACGCCCTCGACAATTCGCGGCGGTTCTCGCTGCCGGGGCTGTTGTCGAACGCGCGGTTCCTCATCCTCGCGGTCATCGCGCTGCTGCTCGTCACGGCGGGCACGGATCTGGCGTTCCCCATGCTCGTGCGGTGGGCCGTCGACGACGGCGTCTCCGCCGGCGACGAGACCGTCCTGTGGTGGGCCGCGGCGGCCGGCCTGGGCGTGGTCACGCTGAGCTGGTTCGCCATCGCCGGCACGTCCGTCCTGACGTCCCGCACCGGCGAGCGCCTCCTCTACGCCCTGCGCGTGCGTTCCTTCCGGCACCTGCATTCCCTGGCGCTGGATTACTTCGAGCGCCAGCGGTCGGGCCGGATCATGACGCGCATGACCACCGACATCGACGCCCTCTCCTCTTTCCTGCAGACCGGCGTCGCCCAGGGCATCATCGCCCTGTTCACCCTCTTCGGGGTCTCCGGCCTGCTGGTGGTCACGAACGCCTCGCTGGCGGGCGTCGCGCTCGTCGCGCTGCCGCTGGTGGCCGTCGCCACGCTGGTGTTCCGGCGCATCTCCTCCCGCCTGTACGCGGCCGCCCGCGAGCAGGTGTCCACGGTCAACGCGGATTTCCAGGAGGCCATCGGCGGCCTGCGCTCCTCGCAGATGCACCACCGCACCGACGCCGTCGAGCGTGATTTCACCGGCGCTTCCGACGCTTACCGACGCCTCCGCATCCGCGCCCAGGTCGCCGTCAGCGTCTTCTTCCCCGGCATCAACTTCATCGCGGAGCTGACCACCGCCGCGGTCCTGTTCGTCGGCGCGGCGCAGGTCGCGGAGGGCGCCACCACCGCGGGCGTGCTCATCGCCTTCACCCTGTACCTGGGCATGCTCTTCGGCCCCATCCAGCAGCTGTCGCAGGTTTTCGACGGCTACCAGCAGGCCCGCGTCGGCCTCGACCGCATCTCCGACCTCCTGGCCACGGACACCACTGTCGCTGACACGGGAACGCGGCCGGGTGCGCGCGCCGCCGCGTCGGGTGACATCTCGCTTGCCGACGTCACGTTTCGTTACACCTCCGAAACAGTCGCCCCCGCCACCCCCGCTTCACGTGATTCACGCGACACCGGGGAGGACGCGGGCACCGGCGCCGAGGTTCCCGCCGGCGCACCGGTTCTGAAGGATCTCGACCTCTCCATCGCCGAAGGCGAAACGGTCGCACTGGTCGGCACGACGGGCGCCGGAAAATCGACCGTCGTCAAGCTCCTGGCGCGCTTCCACGACCCGACGGGCGGCGCCGTGCGCGCATCCGGCACCGACATCCGCGAGTTCCCGCTCGACGAATGGCGCGGCGCCCTCGGCTACGTGCCACAGGAGCCCCACCTGTTCCACGGGACCATCGCCAGCAACATTTCCTACGGGAAACCGGGCGCGAGCACGGCCGACGTCACCGACGCCGCCCGCCGCGTCGGCGCACTGACCGCCATCGCCGCCATCCCCGGCGGCTTCAACCACCCCGTCGGCGAACGCGGCCGCGGCCTGTCCTCCGGCCAGCGACAGCTCATCGCCCTCGCCCGCGCCGAAATGACCGACCCCGCGCTGCTGCTCCTCGACGAGGCGACCGCCACCCTCGACCCCGCCACCGAGGCCGCCGTCCTGGACGCCTCCGACCGGGTCACCCGCGGGCGCACCTCCGTCGTCG
>DUOR01000009.1 GCA_012838715.1 Actinomycetales bacterium | reverse complement strand
GGCGGTGGCGGCCATGCGTTCCGGCCCTTCACCGACCGCGGCGTCCCAGATTGCCCGAACCTCGCGCGGCCCCAGTTCGGGGTGCGCGGCGAGGGGTTCGGTGCAGCGGGCAACGGGCGCGGTCGTCACGCCCCGCACCGTAACGCCACCCCGCCGACCTCGCCCGTCGAATCGATACCCCCGGTCACGGGGCTGGGGTAGCTTGTCTCGGTATGCGCCGCGCGGCCCGTGTCCGCCGCGGGCGCGGTATCGGGGTCGCCGCCGTCGGAACGGATTGGAACAGCAGAGAGGCAGGGGCAGAAGGGCAATGGAGGGTTACCGTCTGGGCGAGCGTGCGCTTGCCTGGTACCTGTCGTCGATCACCGGCTTCATCGATGCGCTCGGTTTCATGTACCTGGGCGGGTTCTTCCTGTCGTTCATGTCGGGGAACACGACGCGGCTGACGGCCGCGGCCGTCGAGGGCGTGTGGGACGTGGCCGGCAAGGCCGCGGGCGTGATGGCGTTGTTCCTGGTCGGCGTCATGATCGGCGCGCTCATCTCCCGCATCGCCCACATCTATCTGCCGCCGACGCGGCCCCGCGAGGCGGTGCTGCTGTTCGTGTGCCTCACCGCGTCGGTCGCTTCGCTGTGGACGGTCACCGGCCATGAGATCGCGGCGGTGCTCAGCCTGTCGTTCACCGTCGGCGCGATGAACTCCATCTTCGAGCGCGACGGCGAGGTCTCCATTTCGCTGACGTACATGACCGGCACCCTCGTGAAGATGTCGCAGCGGTTCGTCGGCGCCTTCTTCGGCGGCTCCCACCGCGAATGGCTGCATTACTTCCTGCTGTGGCTGTCGCTCGCCGCGGGCGCGGTGTTCGGCGGCGTCTCGTACACGACCATCGGCCTGAAGGCGGTGTGGGTGGTCACCGCCATGGTCATCGCCGGCACGGTCGTGGCGCTCGCCAACCGCCAACGCCGCCGCCTGCGGGGCCTGCCGGTCTAGGCGCCGCCGCCCCGGTTCCCGCCCGCGGGTCGTCCCCGGGCAGGTCGCCGCTTTCCGACGGGGCGCCGCGGCTCCCGCCGTCGGCACGCGAGTTAACGGCGACTCACCCCCACGGGAGGTCGGGTAACCTGGGTCACCCGGCGGAGTTGCGCAGGTCACATCGCCACCGCGGCGGCGGGCAGGGGGTGATGGCGCGAAAACAGGCCCCGACGGGCATTTTCTCCGGCAAAATGGCCCCATGGCTACGAACACCCCCGCTCCCCTGATCCTCTCCTGCAACGGCAAGACGCCCCGCATCCACCGTTCGGCGTGGATTGCGCCGGGCGCGGTCATCATCGGCGACGTCGAGATCGGCCCCGACTCCTCCGTCTTCTACGGTTCCGTGCTGCGCGGCGACATCAACTCCATCACCGTCGGCGCCCGCACCAACATCCAGGACAACTCGACCGTGCACGTCGACGAGGACGTCGCCACCGTCATCGGCGACGACGTCACCATCGGCCACATGGGCCTCATCCATGGCACGACCATCGGCAACAAGTGCCTCATCGGCATGAAGGCCGCGCTGCTGTCGCACTCCGTCATCGGCGAAGGTTCCCTCATCGCCGCCGGCGCGGTCGTCCTGGAGCGCCAGGAAATCCCCGCCCGCTCGCTGGCCGCCGGCATCCCCGCCAAGGTGCGCCGCGAGCTCGACGAGGAGGCCGCCGAGGGCTTCGTCAAGCACGCCGGCAAGTACATCGAGACCGCCTCCCTGCACGAGGGCCTCGAGCCGCTGAACATCGACGACGT
>DUOR01000092.1 GCA_012838715.1 Actinomycetales bacterium | reverse complement strand
CCGGCTCCCGCGCCCGCCCCCCGAGCCCCGCCACCGGCCTTCACTCCCCGAAGGAACCCCATGGAACCCATCAGTACTTTCGACGCGCTCCGTCATCCCGCCTCCCGTGCGGCGATGGCGGTGCGCCGCCGGATGCGCCCGCGGACCCGGATGCTCCACGGCGTGGAGCGGGTGCGCACGCGGTGGCTGCTGGTGGTGCAGGCGGCGCTGGCGGCGGGCCTGGCGTACTGGTTCGCCCTCGACGTCCTGGGCCACCCGAACCCGTTCTTCGCGCCGATGGCGGCGTTCATCGGCCTCAACGTCATGGTCGAGGGGCCGCGGCTGAAGTTCAGCTTCCAGCTGGTGCTGGGTGCGGCGTTGGGCGTCGGCGTGGGCGACGTCATTTTCTCGGTGCTCGGCCCGGGCATCTGGCAGCTGACGTTGGGCGTGCTGGTGGCGATGATCATCGGCGTGTTCATCGGCCGCGGCCCGCTGGTGGTGAACCAGGCGGCCAGTTCGGCGGTGCTCATCGCCACGATCATGCCGCCGGGCACGGGCCTGTCCTACGAGCGCATGCTCGACGCCCTTGTCGGCGGCCTCATCGGCGTGCTGGTGATGGCGCTGCTGCCGCGCAACCCCATCCCGGAGTCGCGCCGGGTGGTGGCGACGGTGCTCGACATGGGCGCGGACGTGCTTTACGACGTCGCCCGCGGCCTGGAGAACCGGGACGCCGAGCGCATCGCGGCGGCCCTGCAGGTCGCCCGGTCCACGCAGCGCGACGTGACGCAGATGGACAGCATCATCGCCGATGGCGTGGAGCAGGTGCAGGTGTCGCCGTTGATGTGGCACCGCCGCCGGCACCTGCGCTCGTTGGCGCGGGTGGTGCACCCGGTGGACAACGCGGTGCGCAACGTGCGGGTGCTGGCGCGCCGGGCGATTATCGCGATGCAGGATTCGGCGGTGCCCTCGCCGGAGGTCATCGACTTGGTGAAGGGGTGCGGTCAGTCGATGCGCACCGTGCGCCGCCTGCTTGACGACGCCCCCTCCCTGGCGGAAATCCCCGAATGGGGCGAACTGCCCCACGACGACACCAAGACCGGCGCGTTCCGGGTGGTCGAGGACGATGGTCCGGTGACCGCCGAGGTGGCGATCCGGGATCTGCGCATCCTGGCGGCGCACATGCGCCCGGCGCTGGTCGACGGGGCGACGCTGTCGGAGATGGTCATCTTCGCGCAGTGCCGCTCCCTGGTCGTCGACATGCTGCAGGTGTGCGGCCTGTCGCGGAAATCCGCGGTGGCCGCCCTGCCGCCCACCACCGACCGGCCGGGCGTCCCGCCGGAGGTGTGGGACCTCAACGAAGAGGACTGAACCGGGGGCGCTTGCCCGGGTTCAGCGCCGGGGCTGCCCGGGACTTATCCGGGTTGCTCGCCCGGGTTCAGCGGCGGGGTCAGTCCCGCGCGTCGGTGACGATCTTGTAGGTCACCGCGGCGATGAGCGCACCGACGATCGGCGCGACCCAGAACACCCAGAGCTGGCCCGGGGCGCCGTCACCGTGGAAGAACGCGACGCCCATGGAGCGGGCCGGGTTCACCGAGGTGTTGGAGATCGGGATGGAGATGAGGTGGATGAGCGTCAGCGCCAGGCCGATGACGGCGCCGGCGGCGCCCGGGGTGGCGCGCTTGTCGGTGACGCCGAGGATGATCCACAGGAAGAACGCGGTCAGCACGATCTCGGCGATGAGCACCGCCGTCAGGCCGTAGCCGTCGGGGGAGTTGGCGCCGTAACCGTTGGCGGCCATGTTGCCGGTCGCCTCGAAGCCGTCCTTGCCGGAGGCGATCAGGTAGATGAGGCCGCCGGCGAGGAGGCCGCCGATGACCTGGGCGACGATGTAGCCGGGCACGTCGCGCCACTCGAAGCGGCGGGCGGTGGCCAGGCCGAGGGTGACGGCCGGGTTGAAGTGGCCGCCGGAGACGATGCCGAAGCTGTAGGCGCCCGTGAACACGGTGAGGCCGAAGGCCAGGGAGACGCCGAGGTAGCCGAGGCCCATGTTGATGTTGCCGTCGGTGATCTGGCTGGCGGCGAAAACGGCGGAACCGGCGCCGCCGAACACCAGCCACAGGGTGCCGAGCAGCTCGCACAGCAGCCGGGCCGTCATCGACGGTTCGTGGGCGACGGGGATCGGGCCCATGTCGGCCCGGGTCTGGTCGGTCTGGGTCTTGTCGGTCATGATGCGAAAACCTTCCACGGGAAGCCTTTGGAGGCGGCCGCTGCAGCCCCTCCATGCCAACCCTAGAACCCGAGCGCCCCAACCGCACCGGTCGCGCGGATTATCGGTCGACCGCCCCCGGCCGACGTCTCCCGACCGTCAGCGCACCAGCTGCAGATCCAGCAAATGCCGGTAGATGGTGCACTTTTCGCGGGGCTTCTTCGCCTCCACGCCATCGCGGACGTACCGGAACCCCGGGCCGCCGGCCTGGACCGCACGGCCCGTCACCGGCTCGTGCATGGGGCGTGGGGAACCGGCCATGTTCTCCAGGCCATCGTCGTCGGAAAGCTTACGGAACCAACGCCGCGCACCGTCCGCCGGCGGGGGCAGCTCCGCGGCGACCAGGCCGGGGGCGTCGGGGATGGGGCGCACCTGCACGCCGTGCGCGGCGCCGGAGAACAACTCCGTGCTGTCGACCCACACCTCGCCGCGCAGGCCGCCCCGGCTGGAGGTGCCGTCGATGCCGGGCTCCGTGAGCAACGCGAAACCGACGATGGCCTGGCCCGTGTCATCGCGGATGAGCGGGACCGGGCGAACCTCCCGCACCAGGGCCTCCGCGAACGTCAACCCCGTTGCGGCCCCCCAGTTCCGGGCGGCGGGGGACGGCGCCGTCGGCACGTGCGCCACCTCGAACCACAGCAGGTTCCGGCGCATCAGATGGGTCACCACCGCGGCGAGCGAGGCGTCCGGCCCCTCCACCACCACCCGCACCCGCTCACTGGGGCGCTGCTCCGCGAACCGGGGTTCGCCCAGGTGAGGGACCTCCTTGCCCTTCGCGATCTCGTCCGGCGTCGGCTGGTCGTCATGGGGGAGCACCTCCGCCGCCACGTCCGCCAGGAAGGCCAGGTCCTTCCGCGAGGGCACCACGCCGAATTCCCGCACGTCGGCACCGCCGTAACCCTCCGGCAGCGCCGCCGCGCCACCGTCGATCCCGCATCGCAACACCAAGATCCGCATGCGACTACACTACTTGGGGGCTCGCGCCGGGCGTGGGCCGGAACCAACCGACATTCGGGAGTGAACGACAATGGCCGCAATCATCGTGGTGGGCGCCCAGTGGGGCGACGAAGGCAAAGGCAAGGCGACCGACATCCTCGGTGGCCGCGTCGACTACGTCGTCAAGCCCAACGGCGGCAACAACGCCGGCCATACCGTCGTCGTCGGCGAGGAGAAGTTCGAGCTGAAGCTCCTGCCCGCCGGCGTGCTCTCGGAATCCGCCACCCCGGTCATCGGCAACGGCTGCGTGGTCAACCTGGAGGCCCTGTTCGAGGAAATCGACGGCCTCGAGGCCCGCGGCGCCGACACCTCCAAGCTCCGCGTCTCCGGCAACGCCCACATGGTCGCGCCGTACCACCAGACGCTGGATCGCGTCACCGAGCGTTTCCTGGGCAAGCGCGCTATCGGCACCACCGGCCGCGGCATCGGCCCGACGTACCAGGACAAGGTCGGCCGCGTCGGCCTGCGCGTCCAGGACATCTTCGACGAGTCCATCCTGCGCCAGAAGATCGAGGCCGCGCTGCACCAGAAGAATCAGATCCTGGTGAAGCTGTACAACCGCCGCGCCGTCGACGCCGACCGCATCTTCGACTACTTCATGTCCTACGCGGACCGCCTGAAGCCGATGGTCATCGACTCGGCGCAGGTGCTCAACGAGGCGCTCGACGAGGGCAAGCACGTCCTCATGGAGGGCGGCCAGGCGACGATGCTGGACGTCGACCACGGCACCTACCCGTTCGTCACCTCGTCGAACCCGACGTCGGGCGGCGCGTGCGTGGGCGCGGGCATCGGCCCGACGCGCATCACCTCGTCGCTGGGCATCATCAAGGCGTACACCACCCGCGTCGGCGCCGGCCCGTTCCCGACGGAGCTGTTCGACAAGTGGGGCGAGTACCTGCAGACCGTCGGCGGCGAGGTCGGCGTCAACACCGGCCGCCTGCGCCGCTGCGGCTGGTACGACTCCGTGCTGGCCCGCTACGCCTCCCGCGTCAACGGTTTCACGGACCTGTTCGTCACCAAGCTGGACGTGCTGACCGGCATCGGCGAAATCCCGATCTGCGTGGCCTACGACGTCGACGGCGTCCGCCACGACGAGATGCCGATGACGCAGTCCGAGTTCCACCACGCCGTGCCCATCTACGAGACCATGCCCGCGTGGGAAGAGGACATCACCGGCTGCCGCACCTTCGACGACCTCCCGGAGAAGGCGCAGGATTACCTGAACCGCCTCGAGGAGCTGTCGGGATGCCGCATCTCCTACGTCGGCGTCGGCCCGGGCCGCGACCAGACGATCGTCATCAACGACATCCTGGGCTAGCTTTCCCGGGCGCTTTCCGACGCGCCGGACCCGCTCACCGTGTTTTTCACGGTGGGCGGGTTTTTTCATTGGTAAAGGTGATGAATATCACGTTGCCTTATACCCTATGGGGTTTACGACCTGCGGGGATTGGGATATCATAGAGGTATCCCGCGATTGATAAGCGGACATTTTGCACGGTTGGTCCCGTGCCCGATTCCCAAGGAGTATGGATATGACCGATCAGAACGTTGCCGCCCAGCAGGCCCCGCAGATGCCCCGCATCGGCGACACCGCCCCGAGCTTCACCGCCGAATCCACCCAGGGCACCGTCAACTACCCGGAGGACTACAAGGGCAAGTGGTCCATCCTCTTCTCGCACCCCGCCGACTTCACCCCGGTGTGCACCTCGGAGTTCATGACCTTCGCCGTCATGGCCGAGGAGTTCCGCAAGTACAACACCGAACTGGTGGGCGTCTCCGTCGACGGCCTGTACAGCCACATCGCGTGGCTGCGCACCATCCGCGAGAAGATGGAGTTCCGCGGCTGGAAGAACGTCGACGTGAAGTTCCCCCTCATCGACGACGTCTCCATGAACGTCTCCCGCAAGTACGGCATGATCATGCCGGGCGAGGCCGAAACCTCCGCCGTGCGCGCCGTCTTCATCGTTGACCCGGAGGCCAAGGTTCGCACGATCCTGTACTACCCGCTGTCCACCGGCCGTAACTTCGACGAGATCCTGCGCGTGGTCAAGGCCCTGCAGACCGCCGACGAGTTCAACGTCGCCACCCCGGCCGACTGGCGCCCCGGCGAGCGCGTCATCGTCCCGACCGCCGGTTCCTGCGGCGTCGCCGAGGGCCGCATGACGGGCCAGGAAGAGGACGTCGAGTGCGTCGACTGGTTCTTCTGCACCAAGGAAATCTCCGAGGAGACCGTGGAGAACGCCATCCGCAAGGAGGCCTAGCCACCGCGGCGGAAACCCGGCCCCGCCGGACCCCGCCTCCCATGTGACCTTTCCTGTGCCGCGAACGCCCCTTCGGTTCCTTAACCGCTGTGCCGCCCCTTCGGTTCCTTAACCGAAGGGGCGTTTCGCCGTTCGGGTGCCCGCTAGGGTTGTCGCATGACCGAAAAACGCCGCCTCGTGGCCGACGTCGACACCGGCATCGACGACATGCTCGCGCTGATCTACCTCGCCGGCCTGCACCGCGCCGGAGAGATCGAGCTCGCCGCCGTGACCACCACCGCCGGCAACACCACGGTGTGCCAGGCCTCCCGCAATTCCCGCTGGATCCTGGACCTGTGCGGCTGCCCCGACGTGCCCGTCGCCGCGGGGTTCGGGGCACCGCTGAAGGTGCCGCTGACCACGACGCCGGAAACCCACGGCGAGTTCGGCCTCGGCTTCAACCGACCCCCGTCGTCCGGCGCGGCGGTGGAATCCTGCGACGCCACCGGGGCCGCGCCGGGCGCCTGGTCCCTCGCCCTCGACGCCGGCCCCGCCGACCTTCTGGTCACCGGGCCGCTGACGACCGTCGCACGGTTCCCGGAGCTCGCCGCGCGCTTCGATCGCCTCACCGTCATGGGCGGCGCCGTCGATCACCCCGGCAACACCACGCCGACGGCCGAATGGAACTTCTGGGTCGACCCGGACGCGGTGTCGGCGGTGTTCGGCGGCGGTGGCCGGCCCCTGACGCTGTGCCCCCTCGACGTCACCGAGACGATCATCGTCCGCCCGGAGGACATCGACCGGTGGGCCATCCCCGGCGAACTGGGCACCGTCGTCGCCGACGCACTGCGCTTCTACTTCGGCTTCCACCGCGGGCAGGGCATCGGCTACCTGGCGCAGGTCCACGACCTCTTCGCGGCGATGGTCGCCTGCGGGACGGTGGAATTCGGCGTCGAGGCCATGAATCTGCGCGCCGCCGCGGGCGACCGGGGCGCGGTCGAGCGCACGGGCGGGGACGGCGGTGGCCGGGAGGTTGCCGTCGTCAAGCAGGTCGATCCCGCCGCCGTGCACGCCGAATTCGACCGGGTGCTGCGCCTAGGATGTAACTGACGCGATTCGCCGCGGCGACCGACCACCGAGGAGATCCAATGTTCACCCCCGCATCCATCGGCACCCCGTACACGGAGGGCGCGACGCGCGTGCTGCTGCTCGGCTCCGGCGAGCTGGGCAAGGAGGTCGCCATCGCGTTCCAGCGCCTCGGCGTCGAGGTGCACGCCGCCGACCGGTACGCCCACGCGCCGGCTCATCAGGTGG
>DUOR01000091.1 GCA_012838715.1 Actinomycetales bacterium | reverse complement strand
TCGGCGATCCCGTGCAACACGGCCAAGGCGCGGATGCAGTCGGTGCGCCACACGTTCCGGCCGTCGACGACGCCGGCGACGATGAGGGTCGACCGCGGCAGCCCGGACAGGTCGGGGGCCTCGCCGGCGACGTAATCCAGGCCGATGGCGTCGACCCCCGTACCGCGCAGCGTGTCCACGGCCCTCTGCCCGTCGGTGAAGTACGTCTGCGCGAGAACCCGCACGCCGCGCGTGTGCGCGTGCGCCACCAGCCGGGACCATTCCCGCGCCACCCCCGCATCGCTTTCCGACGGCAGATGCGCGGTGTTCAGCACCGGCTCATCGAACTGGATCCAGTCGAATCCCTCGAATGCGATCGCGTCGATGACGTCCAGGTAGCAATCGATCAGCTCGGGCAGCCGCTCCAGCGGGTCGGGGGCGCCGGGTCCGGAGCCCTTCGACAGCGCCAGGAACGTGACCGGGCCGATGATGGTCGGGCGTGCAGGGACATGGGCCCTGCGGGCCAGGCGCAACTGCGCGAGCAGGAACCCCGGGTCCGCCGCGAACGGCCGCGCGGGATCCAGCTCCGGGACGAGATGGTGGTAGTTCGTGTCGAACCACTTCGTCATCTCCAGCGGCGGGATACCCTCGGCGCCGCGGGCCGCGGCGAAGTACCGGTCCAGCCAGGCGGGCAGCAACCCGTCGGCGGACCCGGGACGGTCCGGGACGTCGTCGACGCGGGCGGGCAATGCCCCCACCATGGCGGCGACGTCGAGCATCTGGTCGTAGAAGGAAAATGTGCCGACGGGCACCGAATCAAGTCCGGTGTCGGTGGCCCGCGTCAGGGCCCTGTCGACGAGCGCCGCCGCGGTCCCGTTCAGATCCGGGGCGGTCGCGGGGTCGCGCCAGTAGGCCTCGACGGCCTTCTTCAGTTCGCGGTGCGCGCCGATGCGGGGGAATCCCGGCACCGTCGCGATGAATGGGGGACGGATGTCCTTGGTCACGGTGTGATCTCCTCGATCCTCGTCAAGTCGACCGGGGTCGAACGGGGACGGGTACGGCGGAGCCGCCGTGCGGCGCGGGTGAACCCCGCCGAACGGCCATGACCACGTCGCGCCTGTCCACGGGCGCCCTCGGTGAGCCGGCTCGGATGAACCGGCGCAACGGGCAGGTATTCGGGCTCATCGGCGTGGCCCGGCTCCATCGGCGGGGACCTGTGACGGTCCCCGCAGGGCCGGGATTCCTACTGGGCGCCGCTTCCCGGGGAGATTCCCCAGTGCCGATGGCGCCGTTCGTTCCGAAATACCGCTGCGGGACAGCTCCGGGTTCACACCGGATTCCCTCTTGCGCCCACTCCCGGGACGGGACCGAACCATTCGGCCGACGTCGGTTCCGGGGCGGGACCTGTTGCGGACATCACTGTAACCGATAATTCGCAAAATCCAATGGTTTCCGGGATGTCACATGGGGCAGGGGTGGGGGAAGTCCGGTGAGCAGGCGTGGGGCCCTGCCGTCGGGCCGCAGGTTGGAATTACGGGCGGTTAGCAGGATTCGCAAAATTCGCATTCTTGGCAACGCTGGTGGAGCCGATCCGGGGTCGCGTCCGGCCGTGCCCGCCGGTTGGGCTCGGGCATTCGGTCGAGGAGTGCGGACGTTGTGCCGAGGGGCGATGTGAGGCCCGTCTCGCGGGGGTGTGACGGGCTCGATCCGTGCGTGTATCGCACGTCACGCGACGACGATCTTCACAACTTCGCAATGTCGCCGAGGAGGCGGTGATGATTGCGTCGGCAAGCGATTGAAAACTGCTAAAGGTGCAGGTAGTCCACTGTTTCCACAATGATTGCCAACTTTGCGGTGTAGGGCGAACACCCCCGCTGCAGGGGTGTATCTCACACAGGGGTGGTGCTTTGTGACTGCGGTCACGTAGCTTTCAGGTAGCGGCAATGAGTTAGCACGGGTTAACCGAGATGCGCCGAACCGGACGCATCGAAGCAACGGGCACCCCGCCGACGACATTGCGACACCGCGAAGAATCACGGCGCCGCCCAACACGGCGCCGGCCGACGACAAACATTCCCGGATTCCACCGGCCCGCACAGCACCGAGGAGAACCACAGGCATGAGCACCGAACCCATCAGCATCCCGCACATCATCGGCGGCGAGGAAGTCCACGCCGACGGCGCCACCATGGACGTCACCGTCCCCTCCACCGGCGCCGTCCGCGGCACCGTCGGCCTGGCCGACCGTGCCCTGGTCGACCGCGCGGTCGAGAACGCCAAGGAGGCCCAGAAGGCCTGGGGCGCCTTCAGCCCGCTGAAGCGCACCCGCGTCCTCAACGAGTGGATCCGCCTCATCCGCGAGAACGCCGACAAGATCGCCCGCGAGCTCTCCCTCGAGCACGGCAAGACCTTCGCCGACGCCCACGGCGACCTGCAGCGCGGCCTCGAGGTCGTCGAGTTCTCCCTCGGCGCCCCCCACCTGCTCAAGGGCGAGTTCTCCGAGGGCGTCGGCACCGGCGTCGACGTCCACTCCGTCCGCCAGCCCCTCGGCGTCGTCGCCGGCATCACCCCGTTCAACTTCCCGGCCATGATTCCGCTGTGGAAGGCCGGCCCGGCCCTGGCCGCCGGCAACGCCTTCATCCTCAAGCCCTCCGAGCAGGACCCGTCGGTCCCGGTCATCCTGGGCAAGCTCTTCCTCGAGGCCGGCGGCCCGGCCGGCGTCCTCAACGTCGTCCACGGCGCGCACGACGCCGTCAACGGCCTGCTCGAGCACCCCGACGTCAAGGCCATCGGCTTCGTCGGCTCCACCCCGGTCGCCGAGCACGTCTACATCACCTCCGCGAAGCTGGGCAAGCGCGCCCAGTGCTTCGGTGGCGCCAAGAACCACATGATCATCATGCCGGACGCCGACCTCGACCGAGTCGTCGACGCCCTCATCGGCGCCGCCTACGGCTCCGCCGGCGAGCGCTGCATGGCCATCTCCGTCGCCGTCCCGATTGGCGACGAGGTCGCCGACAAGCTGCGCGACGCCCTCGTCGAGCGCATCAAGGAGCTGAAGGTCGGCCACTCGCTCGACCCGGAGGCCTCCTACGGCCCGCTCATCACCCCGCAGGCGCTCGAGCGCGTCCGCGACATCGTCGGCTCCGCCGAGGGCGAGGGCGCGACCCTGGTCATCGACGGCCGCGACTCCGGCGCCACCGACGACGAGTTCGAGGGAGAGTCCCTCGCCGACGGCCTGTTCATCGGCCCGTCCCTCATCGACAACGTCAAGCCCGGCATGCGCTGCTACGACGAGGAAATCTTCGGCCCGGTGCTGTGCATCGCCCGCGCCAAGGACTACGAGGAGGCCCTCTCCCTGCCGAACGAGCACGAGTACGGCAACGGCGTGGCCATCTTCACCCGCGACGGCGACGCCGCCCGCGACTTCGCCTCCCGCGTCGAGGTCGGCATGGTCGGCGTGAACGTCCCGATTCCGGTCCCGGTCGCGTTCCACACCTTCGGCGGCTGGAAGCGCTCCGGCTTCGGCGACCTGAACCAGCACGGCCCGGACGCCTTCCGCTTCTACACCCGCACCAAGACCATCACCACCACCTGGCCGAAGGGTCCGCGCGAGGGCGCGTCCTTCAACATGCCGATTCTGGGCTCCTAAGCCCAACCGCCCCATGCAGCGCTA
>DUOR01000090.1 GCA_012838715.1 Actinomycetales bacterium | reverse complement strand
GTCGCGCAGGCCTAACCGGGCCGAGCCGCCCGGGCCGGCCTCACCGGGTCCCACCTCCCGGGCCGAGCCGCCCATGCCTCGCCGCCCGGGCATCTGGTTTTAGTCCGCGGTTCTAGTCCGCGGTTCTAGTCCGCGGGCCAGGCGAAGCGGACTTCGGCGGCCGCGGGTTCCGAGGCATCCGCCGTGATCAGGCTGACCCGTTGGGCCGTGCCCTCGGGCGGCGCGCCGGCGCAGTCGGCGAACACCGGCGGCTCGAAGACGAAAACTTCCGAGGATTCGCCGCGGTCGTGGAGCACCGCCGAATCAAAGGCGTGGCCGATCCACGGTTCCAGGACAACCGCCTCCGTAAGGTCCAGGCACGCCCGGTCGACGCGCGAGGCCAGTTGGCCGGAGGACGCCATCACCGAAATGGCCTCGTCCGCCTGTTCCGTCACCCAGGCCGGGACCTCGAGGTCCGCGGTGTCGCCGCGGCGGTGGGCGGCGATGGCCAGGCAATATTCAAGGCCGAAGCGGTCGATGAGCCGACGCAGCGGGGCCGTGACGTGCGCGTACGGGCCACCGACGCCCGCGTGCACCGGGACGTCCGCCCGCACGGACGCGGCGCCCGTGCCGCCCGACCCGTCCGCCTGCTCGTTCGCCACGTCCGTGCCGTCCGGCCCGTCCGCCGGATTCCCCTTCGGGTCGCCCTCCGACTCGTCGGCAAGCGTTTCCACCCGCCGGTAACCGGCGCCGCGCAGCAGGCGCGTGGCGTCCTTCATCACGGCCATGCCGCGCGGCGATTCCGCGTCGACGCCCATGAGGAACGCACCGATGTCGTCGCCCGCGGTGAAGTCGTAGCCCAGTGCGCGGGCGGCGACGCAGAACTCCTCGACCGCCTCGCGGCCCGCCGGGCGCAGGGTGCGCAGCACGCCGACGCCGGCGTCGGCCATCATGCGGCCCGCGACCATGCCGGCCAGCAGCGAAATCTCGGAGTTCCAGTCCATCACCGGCGGGCGCGCGTCGAGGTGCAGCTCCCAGCGGCCATCACCCGTCGGTTCGACGGACTGCGACGGCAGGCGGAGGTTGATGGCCTCGCGGCGCAGCGCCGACCGCTGGCGCAACTCCCCCAGCTCGGGCAGCGCGGCAATCGACGGGTGCGGGGAACCGGCGTCGAAGGAGGCCTGCACCTCCACGTACTCCAGGCGGGCCACCGACCGGACCAGCGCCGGATACAAATCCCACGACACCGGCTCACCCTGCGCATCGAGGACGATGTCCCAGACGAGCGCCGGACGGACCTCGTGCGGAAGCAGGCTGCCCGCCCCCTCGGACAGGCCCGCCGGATGCAGGCGGGTCGGCTCGTCCGGCAGGTAGATGGTCTGGCCGCGCCGCATCGCCTCCTCCGCGATGCCGGAGTCCGGCTCAATCAGGCCGCCGACGTCGGCGATGGCGTACAGGACGCGGAAGGCGGTGCCATCCGCGGCTCCCTCCCGGTCCCCGGCGGTCTCCTCCGCGCGGTCCCCGTCCGCGGCGTCTCCTGCAGCGCCATCCGCGGCGCCCTCCCCCACGACCTCCAGGAACATGGCCTGGTCCAGGTCCATGGAGCCGGGCGGGTCGATGGTCACGAAGGGCACGTCCGTCAGGTCGCGCCGCGCCGGCCGCAAATCCCGCACGGCCGCCGCCTCCTCGTGCAGCTGCGGCGGGAACTTCTCCGGCACCCCGAACTCGCGGGCAACGGCACGGAAATCCAACGTGGCGGCGTAAAGCTTCATGACGCCAGCCTAGTGGCCCGGGTCACCCGCGCGCCGGGGCCCGGCCCGTCGGAAAGCACCGGGGCAGGCACCCGCCCACCGCCACGCATACCCCCACCCCCGTCCCGAAAGCGCCCCTGCGAACCGATAGCGTGTGATGTGATTTACACCGTCGCGCCGGCACCGCCCGGACCCCGTCCGGCACCGCCCGGCGCGGCGCACCGCCCACACCGACGCAGGAGAAACCCCCGATGATGACCAAGGCCGTCCTCCCCGACTCAGCGCTGCCCACGCACTGGTACAACCTCGCCGCCGACTTCCCGGAGCCGCTGCCGCCGCACCTCCACCCCGGCACCCGCGAGCCGCTGAAGCAGGAGGAAATGACGCCCATCTTCGCGAAGGGCCTCGTCGAGCAGGAGTTCTCCACCGAACGGTGGATTGAAATCCCCGAACCCATCCGCGAGATCTACCGCATCTGGCGCCCCGCCCCCATGGGCCGCGCGCACCGCCTGGAGAAGGCGCTGGGCACGTCGGCGCGCATCTACTACAAGAACGAGTCCGTCTCCCCGATTGGCTCCCACAAGCCGAACACCTCCGTCGCGCAGGCGTACTACAACAAGCTCGACGGCATGAAGAAGCTGACCACCGAGACCGGCGCCGGCCAGTGGGGCGCGTCCCTCGCCTTCGCCGCGCAGTTCTTCGACATCGACGTCGAGGTGTGGCAGGTCCGCGCGTCCTTCGACTCGAAGCCGTACCGCCGCATGCTGATGGAGGTGTACGGCGCGGCGGTGCACCCGTCGCCGTCCGACCTCACCGAGGCCGGCCGCGCCATCCTCGCCGAAACCCCCGACACCCCGGGGTCCCTCGGCATGGCGGTGTCCGAGGCCATCGAGGTCGCCGTGCAGTCCGACGACACCCGCTACGCCCTCGGCTCCGTCCTCAACCACGTGATGCTGCACCAGACCATCATCGGCCAGGAGGCTGCGGCGCAGCTGGCCATGTTCGGCGAGACCGGCCCCGACATCGTCGTCGGCTGCGCCGGCGGCGGCTCGAACCTGGCGGGCCTCGTGTTCCCCTTCATCGGCCACTCCCTCACCGGTGACGTGCTTCCCGACGGTGGTGTCCCCGCGTCCGCGTCGGGCGCCGCATCCACGGACGGCGGCGCTGCCGGTACGGGCGCCGCCGGTTCGGGTGCGGCCGGTTCGGGTGCGGCCGGTTCGGGTGCGGCCGGGCGTCGTGGCCCCCGCATCGTCGCCGCGGAGCCCGCCAAGTGCCCGTCGCTGACGAGGGGCGAGTACCGCTACGACCACGGCGACGTCGCCGGCCTGACCCCGCTGCTGAAGATGCACACCCTCGGCAGCGAGTTCGTCCCGGACCCCATCCACGCCGGCGGCCTGCGTTACCACGCGATGGCGCCGATGGTGTCCCACGCCGTCGACCTGGGCCTCATGGACCCCGTAGCCGTCGAGCAGGAGGACGCGTTCGCCGCGGGCATCCAGTTCGCGCGCTGCGAGGGCACCGTCCCCGCGCCCGAGTCGAACCACGCCATCGCCGCCGCCTGCGACGAGGCCCGCAAGCACACCGGCGAGCCCGGCACCGGCCCCGTCATCCTGATTGGCCTGTCCGGCAACGGTTTCCTCGACCTGCCGTCCTACGCCAACTTCAGCTAGCCCGGCGGTTCGCCGGGTCCCGGGCCCGCGGGATTCCCCGGTGTTCCGGATACTCCGGTGCCCGGCATCCCGGCTGCTCGCCGGATGAGGCGAAGGCCGGGCCGTCGTAAAGCACGGGCGCATGCACCGACCACCGGTGTCGGCGACATGCGTGCACGCGACGGCCCGGCCTTTCGCATGTCCGCGCCCGCCCGGTCCCCACGCGCCTGAGTCCCCGCACTCCCGCGCCCCCGCGCACTCGTACTCCCGCACCCCCGAGCCCTCGCACTCCCGCGCCCCCGCGCTCCCGCACCCCCGCGCACGCTCCCCCGTCGGCTAACCGGCGAGCGGACGGAACCTCGGGGCGCCCGGCCGCGTCCAATGGGGCATGAACCCACTCCGCGGAACGACCGACGCCGAACGCGCCGCGCTGGCGCACCGGCACCGGACCGGTGAACTGCACCGCATCCGGCCCAACAGCTACTGCCCCACCGGCCAATGGAACGCGCTCGATGACCTGGCCAAACGCCGGATCCGGCACATGGCCGCCGCCGACGCCCGCCCCGGCATGGTGATGATGGGGCGCAGCGCCGCGCTGATGCACGGCCTCAACATCCTCGACGCCAACGGGCGGTGGCGCGACGACCCCGACCGCGACCCGACGAACGACGTCATCGAGCTCGCGCACCCCACCCGCAAACGGTCGGCGACCATTCGGGATGTGCGCGAAAGCCCACTGAACTGGGGGTTCGGCGACCTCGTGCGGATTGACGGGCGCCTGGTGACCGGCGTCGGCGCGACCGTCGCCGACATCCGCCTGCGCCACGGCTTCCGGCAGGGGCTCACCGCCGCGGATTCGGCGCTGCGGCTCGGGAACCCCAACATCGACCTCGCGCGGGTCGCCCGCCGCAGCCGTAATCCGCTGGACGTGCTCGAGACGATTGCCATGGCGTCGGCCGCCGCGGAAAGCGCCGCCGAATCCCTCACCCGGGCGCAGTTCATCGAAGCCGGACTGCCCGCGCCCGAGCTGCAGACCTGGGTGTTCGATGCGCGGAACGTCCTCATCGGACGGGTCGACATGGCCTACCGCCACTGCCCGGTCGTCGTCGAAATCCACGGCGAAGACAAGTTCGCCGGCAAGTACGGCGACCCCGAGGACCGCGTCCGCCGCGAATGGCGACGGGAAAAGGAACTCCACGACGTCGGCCTGCATCCGGTGCGCATCGACTGGATCGACATGATGACGGAGGCCGCCGTCGGCAAAGTCACCGCCGCCCTCGACCGCGGCGAAAAGGCCCTGGCCAGGGGCGAAGCGTTCACCGGTTCGTTCGTTCGGGTCGGCGAACGGTGGCCGGACGGGTTCCGGACCCGGAAACAGGATTACGAAGCGCGCCGGCGCAGCGGTTGACCGTGGTCACGCGTTCGGTTGCCACGACGCGCCGTCCCCGGCAGGTGCTCGACAACATGCGGTTAACCCGGTGTTCCGTTCCCCAGTTCTCGTCCCCCACCGGAAACCGCGTCTAAGGCGATGGAATCGCCCGGACGGCCTCGGGTACCCGCCAACGCCGCAGAGACGGTCGCGGTTTTCCGCGGTCAAGTCACATGCGTAACAGGCAACCGGGTTTGCGTTGATTTTGAAGGCTGGGGCCGGCAAAAGACCAGGTGTTTTGCCGGCCCCAGCCTTCAAAATCAACGCAAACCCGGAACGTTGGGGCTGGTGTGACTTGACCGCTGGATTTGTGGCCGACCCCGCCGCCGGGAAGCCGAAAAAGTCGGCGGCGGCACCGGTCCGCGAGCAAGCACAGGGCAGGTGCCCGCGAGCCACGGGGAGAAAGTCGCTGACACAGAGAACCCGGAGGAACTGACGGATCCGACGGACACGACGGACCCGAAGGAACTGACGGACACGACGGATCCGACGGACACGACGGACCCGAAGGAACTGACGAACACGAAGGCTCCGACGGAACTGACGGTTCCGAAGCACCCAAAGGCTCCAAAGGCCCCGAAAAACCCGAACAATCCGAAGCACCCGAAGCATCCGCGGTTCCCCCGCCCCACCCCGGAAAAAGTAAACGTGAACGAGCCGGCCTGTGAGCCGGATTCTGTTCCCGCCTGGCCTTTCGGCGCGGGCGGGCGATGACCATCCATCTCGACGCTCCATTGCTGGGCGCCTGAAGCAGCTGACCCTCGGACTTGGGCGGGCAGCCCTCGGGTGTCCGAGCAGGCACACCGCGCGAACGTGGTGCGCCCTCTTGCCTTGCTCCCGGTGGGGTTTACCGAGCCGCCGCAGTCACCTGCGGCGCTGGTGCGCTCTTACCGCACCTTTTCACCCTTACCCGGTGCGTGCGGACGAGTCCGCGCCACCCGGGCGGTTTGTTTTCTGTGGCACTGTCCCGCGGGTTGCCCCGGGTTGCCGTTAGCAACCACCGTGCCCTGTGGAGTCCGGACTTTCCTCGGCGCCGGGCCGGGCGTACCTTGCGGTGCGCTGGTCCCCGTGCCGCGGCCATCCGGCCGGCTCGCTCACGTGGGTGAACATTACCGCACGGGCGGCGCGGGGCGAACGCCGCTGGTCAGTGGTGCTTGCCGCTGGTGTGCTTGCCGACGCCGACCGCCGTGGATTCCGCGCCCGACCCCGGCATGCGCGCTACCCGGTGGTGTGCATGCCGACGCCGGCCGCCGCGTTACCTCAGGTGCGCGGTGTCGTTGATGAGGGTGACGGAGGTCGGGCCGTCGGCGTAGAACTCGGCGACCGACAGCGACGCGAGGTCGAGGTGCAGTCGGGTGAACAGTTCGAACCCGGTGCCGAGCCCCTGCCGCAGCAGCGCCTTGACCGGCGTGACGTGGCTGACCACGAGGATGGTGCCGGTGCCGTGGGCGGTGACGATGCGGCGGCGCGCCTCTGCGACGCGGTCGTCGACGGTGCGGAACGCCTCGCCTCCCGGCGGCGGCAGTTCGGGGTTGGTCAGCCAGGCGTCGTGGACGTCGCGGTCGCGGGCGTGGGCCTCGCCGAAGGTGAGGCCCTCCCATTCGCCGAAGTCCGTTTCCCGCAGGTCGTGGTCGACGTGGAGGTCCAGACCGAGTTCGTCGGCGCAGAATTCGGCGGTCTCCAGGGCCCGGGCCTGCGGCGATGCGACGATGCCGGTGATGTCCCAGTCGCCCATGCCGAGCCGGTCCGCCGCGGCGCGCGCCTGCTTCCGGCCGAAGTCGGTCAGCGACGGGTTCGACTTCGAGCCGGAGTACCGCCGGTCGATGCTCATCGGCG
Organism: Actinomycetales bacterium; assembly: GCA_012838715.1. Classification (GTDB taxonomy): domain Bacteria; phylum Actinomycetota; class Actinomycetes; order Mycobacteriales; family Mycobacteriaceae; genus Corynebacterium. The sequence goes on along the minus strand of DUOR01000090.1, from coordinate 1,361 downwards.
TCTGCCCGTGGCGCAGCAGCAGGAAGCGGGTGGGTTCGCCGACGGCGCCGGTCCAGCCGGGGCTGCTCGACGTCGCCTCGTTCACGGGGCCCTTGCCCGAACCCGAACCCGCGCCCGCGCTGCCCGAACCCGCTCCGCGCGAACCTTGCCCCGCCGGGCCCTTGCCCGAACCCGCGCCGCGCAGGTCGCTGTCGCTTGCCGACGTCATCGGTCCGACTTCCCCGCCGCCGCCAGCGTCGACGGCCGCACCAGGTACGAGCCGCACTCGGGGCACTTCACCAGGCGTTCGGGCGGCAGGACGTCGAAGTCCCGCATCGTCGACGCGTCGAGTTCCATGAAGCAGCTGCAGCACGCCCGGCCGTTGAGGCGGGCCACCGCATGGCCGGTTTCCGCGGCGACGCGGTCGTAGTACTTCAGCACCCGGGGGTCGATGCTGTCGCGCAACTCACCGATGCGCCGCTCTACGCCGGAGATCTGCTGCAGCAGGTCGGCGTCGGCGTCGGCAAGCTTGCGCTCGGCGTTGCGGATGCGCACCGCAAGGTCGTCGGCCTCGATGCCGGTGTTGATGGCGTGCGCGTCGCGCATGTCGCGGGCGTCGGCGATGTGGTGCTCGAGGGCTTCGCGGCGCCGGCGGGTCGACTCGACCTCGTGGCGCAGGTCGCGCACGGCCTCCTGGTCGGTGGCCTCCGCGAGGTCCTTCTCGGCCTCCTCCTCGCGCTTGCGGAGCTTCGCGGCGTCGGACTCCATCTTCTTGATGTCCACGCCCAAATCCTGCGCAGACAACTTCAACCGCGCCGTCGACGTGCGCTGCGCCGCCCGCTCCGACGTCAGGCGCGTCAGCTCCGCCCGCTCCGGCAGTGCGTGCCGACGAGCGTCGAGGCCGTCCAGGCGGGACGCCGCCTCCGCGAGTTCGAGGATCGTCACCTGGGTGACGGGGTCCAGATCCATCGGGGTTCCGGGGCTCATCGCTTCTCCTCGGTGTCGTCGGTGGTGGTGGCCGAATCGGTGGTGCCGGAATCAGTGCGGGAACCGACGCCGGTCGCGCCGGTCGCCATGTCGGCGTCGCGCGCCGCGCCCACGGTCCACGGGTCGGTGCGCAGGTCAATCACTTCGGCGGGGATGTCCAGCGACTCGCCGACGAGCTCCGCGGCCTGCGCGCACCACGGGAACTCGCTGGCCCAGTGCGCCGTGTCGACGATGCACGGGCCGCCGTCGCGCAGCGCCTCGTCGACCGGGTGGTGCCGAAGGTCGGAGGTGACGAACGCGTCGACGCCCAGGCCCCGCACCCGCCCCAGGAAGGAATCGCCGGAGCCGGACGCCACCGCCACCCGGCGGATCATCCGGTCCGGGTCGCCGGCGCC